>CAZANH010000551.1:0-4929 GCA_964486515.1 uncultured Eubacteriales bacterium | reverse complement strand
TATCCTTGAAACCATATTTTATCGTATATTGCTATAGTTTACATTCTCAAAGTAATGAGAAAAATAAGTCACAAAGCATATCTCTTGAGGGTATTGCTGTTTATTATTTTCATATTAATTCTTTTTGCAGGATTTTTGACGGTTAATACATTACCTGTTGAGACCTCGGATTTATTTTCCGGTTCCGGGAATTGCACCCAATGTCACTCTTCAGGCGAAGGTGTGTTACAAACATTTGATGGAAGTGATGTCAGCCCTGTAACAGGCTGGAAGTCCACGATGATGGCAAATGCTTCCAAAGATCCCTACTGGCAGGCAAAAGTATCTGCAGAGGTGGATGCTCATCCGGAGCTGCAATCTCTGATCGAGGATAAATGCAATACCTGCCATACTCCAATGGGAAGAACCGAGGCTATTTATGATGGAGAAGAACATTTCAGTTTTTCCGGTGCCATGAGTGATCCCCTTTCCATGGATGGCGTAAGTTGTGCGCTTTGTCACCAGATATCAGAAGAAGGATTTGGAGAATATGAATCATTTTCCGGGGGATATATAATAACAGATGCACGGGTTATTTTTGGACCTTACAAAGATCCCTTTAAAAATCCCATGATCGCGAATGTAAATTACACCACTGAATTTGGCGAACATATTAAGGAATCAGCCCTCTGTGCTACCTGCCATACCCTGTTCACACCATTCCTAGATGATGAAATGAATATAGGGGGATATTTTCCGGAGCAAACCCCATTCCTGGAATGGTTAAACAGTGATTACCCTGAAAACGCAAAAAGTTGTCAGAGCTGTCATATGCCGGTGATCGAAGAATCTATGAAGATATCTTCTCTTCCCCCATTCCTGCAAAATATGCGAAATCCTGTCTGGGAACATGAATTTGTTGGAGGAAATTACTTTATGAATAGCTTGCTCAGGAATAATGCAGAGGGATTGTTACTGCATGCTGCTGAAAGTGAAATGGACTCTACAGGGCATAGAACCATTCAAATGTTAAAAGGGGCTGTTGAAATGTCTTCATCTGACTATATTGAGAATGATTCACTCATAATTGAGGTCAAACTTACAAATCAAAGTGGGCATAAATTCCCTACCGGCTTTCCAAGTAGAAGAGCCTGGATACATATACAGGTATCGGATAACCACCACCAGCTTGTTTTTGAATCAGGTGAGTATGATTTCGCCGGAAATATTATGGATGAAAATTCAGCATATGAAAAGCATCATACTGAAGTCAGGGATGAAAACAATGTGCAGATATACCAGGCCGTTATGGGTGATGTAAATGATGAGGTGACCTACACCCTGCTGAGAGGATCGAAATATTTAAAGGATAACCGTTTGCTTCCGTTTGGATATAAAACAGGTATGTTTGCGGATTCAGTAACTACACCATCAGGCAGTGCACTGGAAGATCCTGATTTTAATTTTTCTGACACGGGGGAAGAAGGAAGCGGCGCTGATAAGGTTCGGTATAAGATCCCTGTTTCTGTTCTTGGTGGCAGCTATACCTTCAAGGCAGATCTCTGCTATCAGTCAGTAAGTCCGGAATTTATTAATGACCTGGAGAATCACCAGACTACCACTGTAATTAAATTCATTGATTTGTATAAAGAAGAAGATAACCGGCCGTTTATTATACATGCTTTAGATGGAGGTTGAGAAATAATCCATATTGAAAAAAACCTGTTTGAAGAGTCAATTAAAATCTATCCCAATCCGGCACACGATAAGATACTAATTGAGATGAAGCTTGAAAAAAGATCTGAAGTTAGTTTTCGATTTACAGATATATCCGGAAAGCAACTGAGGAATGTAAACAATCCGGGTTTACCTGCCGGGCATCATAAATTTGAAATAAACCTCTCGGACCGGGAAAAGCAATGTGATCTATTATTGCTTATAATTCATTATGAAGGCAGGATGATATCCAGAAAGATTATTCTCAGGTGAATTATGGTCTACCCCAAGGGTCCACCCTAAGGGTTTACCCCAAAGGTCCACCCTAAGGGTTTGTAGTGATAACCCTAAGGGTGGGGTGTTAAATATGTTGATAATATGTTAATATATATACACCCCAATTATTGACTTATATATTGATTTTACTGTAATTTTAGTAAATAATCAATATACATAATTATGGATTATAATGCTATGTTCTGGAAATCTAAGGCTGTCAGTAGAAATGCTGAAAACAAGGAACTTAAAAAACGTATTAAAGAGATTAAAAAAGGTAGGGAATCATGGAAAGCTAAGTATAAGTTGAAGTCAGAAGAAACATTAAAGTACAAAAATGAGCTTGATTCAATAAAAAAAAAGATCATGAAAGTACTTCAATAAAGAGCAATGAAATACGTCCTAAAAAATACAAGTACCCCGTATTGCTAATTCAGTTTATGGTTTCATTAAAGCTCAACACATCAAGCAGTTTCCGTGCCATTGCAAAAACTATCTCAGCTTTAAACCTATATTTTAATCTTGAATTTGGTCAACCCAGCTATGGTACTGTTTTAATTTGGACAAAAAAAGTCGGGATCTTTTCTTTGCAGCCACCAAAACAAAAAACTGATGACTGGGTATTGATTTTAGATGAAAGCATAGCTGTTGGACATGAAAGGTTACTGGTTGTTTATGGTGTAAGAATAAGCCAGTTGAAATTCAATAGGGCTTTAACATATTCTGATTTGACACCTCTATTTATTAAAGCTTCTGACAAATGGACGGCAGATATAATCAAAAAGGAGATTGGGATTATAATTGAAAATTATGGAAATATAAAGTATATTGTTGCCGATGGTGGAAATGCAATTACAAAAAGTATAAAATTGTTGTCAAAGGTACATGTTTATGATATTACACATAAAATAGCATGGCTATTAAAAAAAGCCTACGAAAATGATCCGGTATTTATTGCATACAGCAAAGAAATGACCCAAATGAGATTTAAGCATGTACGTAGTGACATAGCGCATATTGTTCCTCCAAAACAAAGGGTTGATTCAAGGTTTATGAACCTGGACATACTTTCAAACTGGGGTCTTAAGGCGTTAAATTGTTTAAAGACTGAAAAAAAATCAGGCAAAATCTATCAAAGACTCAAGTGGGTATTGGGTTACGAGGATTTTATAAAAGAACTGGGAATAGTAAATAAAACAATTGTTTATATCAAAACATTATTAAAAACAAAAGGACTGTCAAAGTACAATTTGAAAATGATACAGAAAAGGGTGAAAAATCAGAAAGACTTCAACGACAGTAAGATCATGCTTTTATTTGATGATATCATTAGCTTTTTGAAGGATATTTTAATACAATTGCCAGAGGAGCAGAAAGTGTTATGCACTTCAGATATTATTGAATCCTCATTTGGGAAATATAAAAACTACATCACCCAAAATCCAATGATAGGCATAACAAACTTGGCACTTTGCCTGGCTGCTTTTACAAATCCGTTAAATCCAATAGAACTAAAGAACGGTATGGAAAATACAAATGTAAATGATTTAAAAAGATGGTCAAAGGAGAACATCGGAGAAACCAATTTATCAAGAAGGAAAAGAGTCTTAAGGATAACTGGGACGTAATTATATTTTAATTATGGGTGAAATTTAACACCCCACCCTAAGGGTCAATTTTATCGCTTCACGAAAGGCAGCAACTTAAAACTCTTTCCTGATGAAACATGCAGGAAATAACCACCTGGTGGAAGTGAGTTGATGTCAACAGCATGGGTATTTTTTGTTTCCAGCATTTTTTTGCCCAGAAAACTAAATATGGTAATATTCTCAGGAGCAATCGTGCTGTTAATAAATATTTGGTCACTGGCAGGGTTGGGGAAAATAATTGTTTCCGGGGATGTTTGGATCCGAGATGCTGAAGGCTTGCTCATAACTTTATTTAGCTTTGACCATAAATCATTATCAAAACCTGAAAGAGCAAACAAACTCTCATCGGCTGGATTTCCCATACGGATCACCACCAGATCGAGGGAAGGAACTATGTACATTCGCTGGTCATTTTTGCCCATACCGGCATAGAGGTCTGCTGGAGCATCCGGAATAATGTTTCCGCTGAAGGAAATGGGTATTCCTGGTTGAATGTAGCTTTGCGAGTCGTTGAGCCAGAAAAGATAGCCGTATGCAGGATTTAGTTCCTGTGATGGGCTGATCATGGCTTGTAGGTAAGCTTTATCTTCCAGAATGTCTTTGCTTGCCCAGGTTCCGTTTGCAAGGATCATTAATCCAAATCTTGCCATATCCCTGGCTGTACTGAAAAAAACATTGTTCCAGTCCAGTTGCAGCCATATGCCTTCCATTCCTATGGTTTCCCTGAAATACTCTTTGACCAGGAGGTTTGCAGATTTTCCGGTGGCTTCTTTAAGTACGTCTTTCAGAAGGGTATAGGGTGCATTGTGATAGAACCATCGAGTTCCGGCATCTGCAAGGTAGGTGAGACATTCCGGATCAGTACAATCCAGGTTAACTCTTGTGGTTTCCAAACCTGTAGTCATGGTAAGCTGGTGCCGAATGGTAATTTTTTTTCCTTGTCCGGCGGACATGAAGTCTATCCTTCCCCAAGATAATTTGAGATGGTATCATAAACTGACAGATAGCCATCTTCCTGTGCTTTCCCCACCAGGAATGCGGTAAGGGTTTTTCCTGCAGAAGCCCAGTACCACAAGGAGTCCTGAGTAAATGTGCCAAAATATTTTTCAAGTACGATTTTCCCTTTGTGCAAAACGATAAATCCTTTCGAATGGGAAGCTTCCAGGAAGTCGTAGAGGGAATCGATGGCTTCCGCGTTCCAGTATAGTGTTTCCGGGGAAACTGTCTGCCATCTGCCGGATGCTGCCGGAGGGAAATAATAACCCGATTGTGAAAATGAGATTTCAGGAGTTGAGAAACACACTATGAT
>CAZANH010000550.1:0-16188 GCA_964486515.1 uncultured Eubacteriales bacterium | reverse complement strand
TGGCCTACGTCAATCTATAAATCATGGAAATCCGGATCCAATTCAGGTAAAAGCCTGTATTTTTTGTCTATTGTACTGGTAGGCTACGGCAGTGGGATACTCCACAAGATTCTATACAGCCCTGATATTGTAATATTTTTGTATATATTGAATTTTATAATGGTATCTACGGATATACTCCTGTATTTCAGAAACAAGAAGGCGTATGCCAAAAATATTGATTAATGATCCTGGCTGGCTGGCGCGTCTTGTTACACATATTCCGAACAAGGGCGAACAGAGAGCTCGAAGACTGAATCATAAAATATTACGGTTTGTTTTGTCATCAAATGGGCTTACAGACTGTCCGCAATAAATATTGAACCAACTGTGCTGACAATTCATATTATCTATAATTATAATAACATTATTTATTTATTTTACCTTCTCTTGTCAGCATATTAAATACTTCCATGGCAAAGGGTATTTCAAGATTTTTTGGCAACTTACCTGTATTTTTCAGCAATATGCAAGACATACATTTGACACTACACCATGCCTGGCATTCTTCACAGCAATCCTTAATGCATTATCTACTCTCTGTTGCGCTTCTTCTTTTACCTTTTCAGAATCATCTGTTTCAAACCTGTTAATAATACGCTAATTTTTCATACTCATCCAGCATAATGTGATAGCTTTCCAACGGCATTCCGGCAAAAACGCAGTTAGACGTTGAAAAAATATACTGTCCACCCGGTTTGCCGTGTTTCATGCAGTAGTCCACCGATTCCCTAATCCGGGGTTCATCTACCTCTTGCAGCATGGAAGCCTGCACATTTCCCATAAGAATCAACCTGTCTCCATACTTTTTCTTTACTACCGCTATGTCCATATTCCCCTGCGGGTCTACCGATTGATAACCATCTATTCCGGTAGACACCAGCTGGTCAAGTATCAATCGCAAATCTCCGTCTGAATGCAGTATTGCTTTACTACCAAAATCATGGATCCTGCTTACAATCACATGAAGGTAAGGAGTGACAAACTCGGAAAACATCTCAGGACTTATAAATGGTCCCTGGTTATATCCGTAATCACTATTGATGACGATGAAGTCTACCCCCTGGTCAATCTGGCGCTTTGCAAGCTCTATGGAAGCATCCCTCTTTTTAACTGCTCTTTCATGTGCTCTTTCAGGTTCCTCATACAACATGACATAAAAGTCCATCATGTCACTCCCCGTCGGCATCCAATAAGTACCCCAGGGATTATTATCATAAATCATCACCCTGTTCCCGAAACGCTTTCGGCCTTCAGGAATTACCCTGCCATCAAAATATCCATGCAGGTCGGTAGATAGCCTAATTGCCGACCAATCATAACGGTCTACGATTCTCTCCCATATACCATAATATTCCTCAAGTAAGTACGCCCGCTCCTTTGGCGATGCCTTATCCATTTGATCCTTCGTAGGCCAGGATTTCCCAAAAGCAGCTTCAGGCAGCTGAAAAACCAGCTCAAAGTGTGGTACCTTATCCGGAATTTTACCTTCAAAAACTGCTTTTAAACGTTCCTTTGCATTCATGTATATTCTCCCCTTTATTCTTAAAATTTAATATCTACCGAACTTTTCAACTAGTTGACTCACTCTTGCAATTTTATCCCATCTAGAATATGGAGGTACTTGGTCAGCAACACCTAAAACATATCTAGTAGGTTCAGATTTCATAACTTCCAATACTCCAATTACAAAATCATCAAATTCTTCATCACTTATAGTATCTGCAAAAAACGTACCTGGTAAGCCTCCCCATATGATGTTATCTCCTGGTACATACTTGTGAATGTCCTGGAACTCTATATCTCCTACCGGTGAAGGGGTCAATGCTTCAAGGACGCGAAAACCGGTTGAGGACACTTCCTTTATCAGACCCTTCAAGGTTCCATCCATGTGTACAAAAGAGTACTTACCAGATTTGCTGATCCTCCTGTTCCAATTCTCTTCGTAATCTCTCATATAACTTTCAAAAAAATTCTTACCAATAACCTCGGACGAAAGGTTTTCAGGTATCATCAAGCATTCTGCCGGTGACTCCAGCGCGATTTTTGCAGCTTCGTCCGCCTTATTTCTTAATACTTTAATTGTTTGATTTAACTCATTTTCATCATCCATAAAGGCATAGGTCATTGCTTCAATTCCGGCAAATTTCACTACCATATGCATGAACGGGCTTCGCGGCAGATAACATAATACAACGCCATTATCTCCAACAAGCTCAATCCGGTCTTGTGCAAGTGTATAATCAGGTTCATAATGGATGCTTTCATACCAATATCGTACAACTTTCAAATCATCTGTATGCTTTACATAATATTCACTTGGTCCCCATGTATATGATTCAGGTAAATACGTCCATACTTCTTGGATAGAACCAACCGGAGTTTCCACCCTTGTTATACGTCTATTTACTTCTTCTTTTTCTTGGACATTCACATTTCCTTCATATACTGGCTTAAAAGGCCAATATCCCTGAAGATAGAACCCGGATCCGATATCTCTATATAACAGGTATTCCCCCTTGCCCTTATATTTTTCTGGAAGCTTTCCGCTACATCTCAGATAATTGATCCAGTAACTCAAGTCTCCAAACCAGGGCACTCTATCGGATTTCTGTCCATTCAAAATTTTCAGTATTCTTTCGCGGTTTGTCATTTTTGTAATCTCCTTGATTGAAAAGTTTAATTATTAAAAGGGTGCATCCCTAATTCGTCCTGTTCTGATTTTTTTCAAAATACTCTAAAAGTATTGCCGAAATACCAGTTGTTTAAAATTTGTCATATATGCTGTTCCATACTTCTCCAAGCGTACTGAAATATTCTGTGCAAAGAGGCAGTTCACCCCCCTGTTTTATGTTTCCTCCCTCAAGTCCTATTGAAGCCATACCTGCCGACCTGGAAGAAAGTATACCTGCACCACTGTCTTCCAACGCAACAGCTTCTTCCTCTTTGACTCCAAGCGCCTGCAGAACCTCAGCATATAGCCATGGATGTGGTTTTGCCTCAATTTCTCCTAGTGTACCTGAATATCCTTTTCTTATGGGATATCCACCGGTAACTATTGCATCATAATAGTTTAATGGATCCCCTAATTTCAATACTTTAAAAACACTTTTCAATTCAGGACATGCTTTTTGATATATACCCGAAGATACCACAGCTATTTTGATATTGTTCTTCTTCACATTAGTCAAAAACTCCCACAAGTATGGAGCCGGACTGAAAACACCGTTTTCATCACCTTCATCTAAAACTTTACTCATTTTTTCATTAACAATTTCATAGTACAATCTCTGCCCAGACTCCAAACTTGCTCCATCAATATGATTGCAGTATTTGTTTATTGCATAGTTGATGTGTTCAGATACGCTATAACCAGAAATAAACGGTAAGTCTTCATCTCTAAATGCAAATTCAAAGTCATTTCTAAATCTTCTGACAATTTCTTCTATAACCCATATCCAGAAGTGTTCACTTTTTACAGTTGTCCCATCCAAATCCATTAGTATTGCCTTAATGCGGTCAGGCATGACAGCATTCTTAAATTCATAATAAGATGTTACACCCGTATTAGGAAAATGAACAAGGCATTCATGATTTCTTAACTGAAAAACAGCTTTACCATCCAATGTCATATATAATTCTATTTTTCCCATATTAAAGTACAATTTACCGATGCCAGGGAAATTATATTCTTTTATTTTTTTTAACATTCTAATATCTTTCATAAACATATTATTCCTTTTACTATTTAAAATATATCATTGATGAGTATACTTCTCCAGGCCTGACTCTGATCTCAAAACTGTTATTGTTGTGTATTTCGATTTCTTTTTCCATTTTTTCCTCCATGGTAACTTTTACAGCTCTTTCTATTGTTCTCAATATTGAAACGCTGGCTTTTTCTGCGCTTCGAGAAGGGTTAAAACACCTTATAACAATAGCATCCTCTATCTCAGCCTTCTTTAAAGCAGTTACTACCAGATTATCCGATTCAAATTCTATGAAGGATGTTTTTCCTTGCTTTATTTGACCATTATGTCTGCTTACTTGGGCAATTCTTACAGGTGTTCTGAATTTTTTGGAGTATTTAAATAATTCTCCATTGGAAATGCTCCCATTATGAAGTAATATTGAATATCGGAATTCGTGATTTCCCTGACACTGAGCAAGAGGTTCCTGGCGGTATGTTTCCATGCCACCTCCAGCTACCTCAAAACACCTTAATAAAGTAAGAGCAATACTCTTATCCTCATTTTCAAACACTTCATACTCATGTATTCCTTGATGAAATAATGTCAAACCTTTTTGTTTGTCACTCAAATTAATAAATGAGTAGCTTGGAAATGTACGTGGAGCTTCCTCAAACCATCCGCTCGAATCCGGAATATTGATATCTCTTTTAACAACATCAAAAGGTGTATCAACATATACATGTTCCGTATCCAGCTTTGTAGGAAATACTACTCTCAATCTATGGTTTAAAATATTATTGTGTACAATGGTCCTAAACTCAAGGGTTCTACTACCCTTTCGCAAAGTTACATCAGTTGTAATTTTTAATTCACATTTCTCTTGTTTCCTTGCAAACTGTCCTGACTCAATATTCATTGCAGGGTTAGGTATTTGTCTTTTATATTCCATCTCAACACCAACAGGCAGTTTCCAATCAATTTGAATTCGAAATGTAGCAAACAGTGGTGTAGACTCAATGAGCATACAATCTGCCTTTTGTCCTAAAGTCGAATAGACTGAATCTTTTTTTGGAGCAACATGAACAAGGGGTCCTCCCACTTCACCCCCATCTTCGAAATAGTTCAAGCGTGTGAATTCTTCACCGGTTGTCTTGTCTTTAATGTTTAAGGTTCCATCACTATTTACAGTTATTTTTAAGAACTCATTTTCCATTTTATTGGTCGCTGTAATCATAGTCACTGTAGGTCTGTCAACAGAATTTTTATGTCGTGCAAAAAAAATTTTATATCCAAAACCCGGAATTTCCCCTGGCATGAAAGCCACTTTGAATCGAATTGCCGGAAAAGATGTTCTTCCTCCATAGGTTCTTTCAACATATATTGTTTGTTCAATTTCTTCCATAACATAGCTGGGCATTATATTACCATTGCTGTCATATATGTCTATTCCAGAATTCATTTCGGGTATGCCTCCAAAATTACTCTCCACGTTTTCAACAGGTATATCAACAGTGGCTATAACCATTTCTAAACGTTTATAGGACAGCGGATTGAATACAATTAACCCGGTATCATTTGCTCTAATATCTGAAAAATCTATTTTTGATGATATGTTTTGCAATGCCAGTTTAGTTACAGTCTCTGAAATATCTTTCACTTCATTATATCTTTCCGTGGTGGCTAATGTGACCCTGTCCACATGACATCCACCTATTCCATCATGCTGCTGATTCTGGCAAAGTATTTTCCATGCAACATCAATTTGCCTCTTGGGGTATTCCCCTCCACAAAGCAAATCCATCACACAGGAAGGCTCAGCCCACCCTGCAAGCCTTGTTTCTCTGTCTGCATTTAAAAGCTTTATTGGCATTCTTGCTGATAAAACACCTATGAATAAAGGACCGAGACTCATTCCTACTCTTTCCGCATCCAGCATTTCTCTTTTTAAAACAGGTAGTTCCTTATCCTTGCCACTTTGCTTCAAAGCTTTCTTTACTGCTTCAATATATTCAGGCAGCGTATCAATAACTATCTTTCCACTGTCAATATTACTGTTTAAAAATTCCACCAGGTCGGGTACTTCAGGGTTTGGGTTTTCAAGATCCATTCCTTGCAGAAGAAGGAGTTCATTTGTGGCAGCTTTTTTCAGGGATTCAATTAATTCATCCATTCCTGCTATTGCATTTTTCCCGTTCTTTGCCGATATCTGATTAACAAGATCATAATTTCTATGTTCACTGTGTGAATCTCCCAAATTAAAAATAAATCCTTTATCCCCTGTTCTATCAAATCCTATGGCATTATCTCCTAATAAATATGGTTTGTAGACATATGTAAAAAAATTGTGTCTTATATTTGCTCCGAAGGTTATACCAAGACTTTTTGTTCCATCAGGAGCCTCCCACCAGAACTCTAAAGTATCGAGGCTTGATTTGTCTATTCCCCGGTAGAAAATTATTGTATCCATTCCGAATTGTTTGTATATCTGAGGCAGCTGGGAAACCTGTCCCCATGAAAAAATATTATATCCGGCTTTCATCACACCTCCGAGTTCAACGGCTAGCCTGTGGCCAGTTAACAAGTTCCTGACAAGAGATTCCTCACTTACTAAAAACTCCGCAGGTAAAGTATACCAAGGTCCAATTAACAATTTTCCCGATTTTATCAGCGTAACCACTCTGTCTCTGTTTTCAGGGCATATGTCGAGATAGTCATCAACCATTGAAACTTGAGCGTCCGTGTGGAATGAATTAAACCTTTCATCTTTTCCCATGGTTTCAATCAACAGATCCATTGCATACTTCAGTTTTGATTGAGTTTCCCTGAACGACCAACGCCATTCTCTGTCCCAATGAGTATTAATCATTAAATGCATATTTTTTTTCATAAATATAAACCCACTTTCCGCCTGCCCATTTTACTTTTTTAAAATTCATCTATTCCGGTAATAACAGCTTGATATCATCACCATTACCATAAAGCACCTCAATATCGAATATTGTCTTACCGGTTTGTGCATCCTTCTTCTGCCTGTATGTTCCCCACGCTTTTCCTGTACTCCAGAAGGTTGAAAAGTCATCTGTTCTGATACGCGGGTCGAAGCTTATATATCCTTTAGTCATATCAAATCTGAAACCGGATAAAGCTATAAAAACTGCCCAGCTTGACATGGACCTGGCATAATGGTATCCGCATTCCGCTTCATTCCATGGATTTCTACGGTATCCGTCATGCCGCTCTCTTACAGTCTTCACTATAGTAAGCCCCTCATCAATAAAACCTTCATAGATAAGATGTGCTGCAACCTGGTATTCAGTTCCCGTCCACACCTCTTCGCTGTAAGGAAAAGGAAACCTTGGCTTTCCCCCTTTGGGCCAGCTGCATACCACCAGACCGCCTTCATCATTCAAGGCATATGTCCTCTGACATGTTTCATATTCATCAAGGCTTTCACGGTAGTTATATCTAAATATTGACTCCAGAGCTTTCTTTACATGATTTTTAGGGAGAACATAACCTAAACCTGTTACATGGCACATAAACTGGCCTAATAGTTGGTCGGACAGACAGCCCTTGCCATACTGATATTTATATTTGTCTACATTTTCAATCCTCTGAATATAGTACTCACCTTCCCAAAGAAGCAAATCCATATTTTCACTACCCTTTTCAAATGCACTACTATATCTTGTGGCGCTTTCAAAATCTCCCATGGCATCTGCCATTTCCGCTCCTGCTTTCAATGCTCCAAGAAACATGGAGTTCACCAGTGGGTCAGGTCCATGGAACTCAACGTCAAATGTGTTATGCATTTCAGTATCAAGAACGAAGTCTCCATCTTTGTCCCAGTGGTCAAATGCAAAATCCAGCGCTCTTTTTGCACCTTTCCACATGCTTGCAAGGAATTCATAGTCCCCATAAAGCTTCCATTCCCTGTAAAGCCTAATTATAGTTCCCATTTGCCCATCAGCAGCGGGATAGTAGTCCCAACGTGGCTTGCCAAATATTGAGTTTGTCCTGAAAGCCATTTTGCCTTTTTCATCTGTCTCTTGGTTGAATTCTACATTCCGCATACTTCTCTCCAAAGATGGGAAAAGAAAAGCTATGGTTTGTGCATAGTTCCATACATGTGTACAGCTTCCCATACAGGAGCCCGCCTTGTCATGGCAGCCTTCCCAGCCTGCGAACGTACCGTCTTCCAGCCAGAAGCATGTTGGGCTTCTTAAAACAGTTATATTTGATGCAGCAGCCTCAAGTACATATGAAGGTATTGAGCTGGAGTAAAAAGCCTTGCTGAATTTTCTGCTTCCATCTTCAAGCCTGTTTATGTTTTTTGCAGTATATGTTCCTGCTTCCAGAGCACTCCTGAATAATTTTGCATATCTATTTTTTACAATGCCCGTGTCGGTTTTACAGACTGACTTTTCTTTGGATTTGCTGCCTAAAGCCTGGATGCGTACGTCCCCCCAGTCTTTTATCCTGTTCGGGAAATACCATGAAAGGATGAAGGTATACTCCTTTTCTTTATCCGGTTCGAGTTTTTGCATAAAACATATGGAGCCATTGTGAATGTTCTTTTTAAATGCAGTTCTTGCTTCCTGTGAATTGCATTTAGATACTTCATCCAGCATTCCATCACTTTTAAAATTGTTCCAGAAATCCGTCACTCCATACGCCCATGCCTGATTTAACCATGTCTTTGCGGAAACATTTTCTCCTAATACTGATATGCATATGTTTCCGTATTTAAGGCTGTCTTTTTCTATGAAGCTGTTATCCATATATAAATATGATATATCATCCTTCTTTGTGAACTCATACCTGCTTCCATTTATTATGTTTTCTTTTAAAGAGCTTTTGTCAGCCCTATCCGTTATGTCAAAATATGATACGGGATTCGGCAAAGTGCAGGCTATTGATGCATCTACAGGAAGGTCAGACATATTTTTCACCTTATATCTTAATATGGCGCAAGGTATTGCCGAGTCATCCGGGTTGAGAGGTATAAATGGCGTAAAAGCCTCAAGAGAAATTTTTACAGGAAGCTTTTTATCTGTGAAATCAATATTCACAAACGGGTATTCACTTGTCATGGAAGACTTCTCCAGCCTTGGTAGGCCACAAAGTTTTCCAGGCTTGAAACCTCTACTGCCGGAAAAAGGAGGGTTTAGCCTTGACTCTAAAACCCTTGATATCGAAGATTTATCTTGTTCCTTCACATAAATAGAGAAAAAAGAATACTCAAATTCATTTCCCTTTCCCGGGGTGTTGAACATCTCCCAATCTCTGAGTTCACCCCTTGCACCTATAGAAACATTTCCAGTACCTATGCCACCAAGGAGAAATGCTGCTTCGGATGCAGTACTGTTATAAACTTTTTGCGGCCCGTATTGATATAAATTTTTACTGATATCTTTTTTATTTGGCATAATTCGCCTCCTTTCAAGCATGATTTTAATACCCATAATCGGCAGCACCAATGCATGTCGCGCTCAGCCTTTTACCGAACCCAGCATTACTCCTTTTATAAAATACTTTTGAATAAATGGATATACTAACATTATGGGAAGAGTTGCCACAACTATTGTCGCCATCCTTAAACTATGGGGCGTAACTTGAGTTATATCTGTTAAAGATTGATTTCTTCCTGATAAAAATGTACTGTCACCCTCCATAACAAGATTTCTTAATACCAGCTGAATAACATATTTATTAGAATCGTTTATATAAAGCATGCATTGAAAAAAGTCATTCCATCTTTGTACTGCATAAAATAATGTTATGGTTGCTATAGCCGGTTTAGATAAGGGTATTACTAACATTAACAATATTCTGGGTATGGAACAACCGTCTATCTTGGCTGATTCCTCAATACTTAATGGTATAGTTTGAAAAAAGTTTCTTAATATTAAGGTATTGTAAGCGCTGACAGCAGTTGGTATTATCAAAGACCAAAGACTGTCTAGGAGCCCCACCTGCCTTACAACAAGAAATGTTGGAATCATGCCACCATTGAATATCATAGTAATAAGAATAAGTAATGTTATAAATCTGTTACCCTTTAAATCCTTTTTTGAAATAGAATATGCTGTCAATATTGTAATTATCATGCTTATAGACGTCCCTACTAACACCACAAAAAGTGTATTAAAATATGAACTATGTATCTGGGGCGTTGAAAATACTTTTATATATGATTGAAACGAAATACCTCTATATGGTAACAGGTATAAACCGGCAAGGTTGGTTTGCTGAGGATTGCTAAGTGAAAACATGAGGGTATACCAAAGAGGATAAATTGTTGCTATTGCCAAAAATATCAATAATCCCATATTAATGATAGAACCAATCTTAATACTGTTTTTTTTCATCAAAATACAACCCTTCCTTAAAATAAGCTTTCATCAGAATATTTTCTGGCAATATAATTAGTAATCAGGACAAGTGTCATACCTATAACTGAATTAAAGAGCCCTACGGCAGTTGTAAAACTATATCTCATTTGAATAATCCCTGTCTTATATACAAAAGTTTCAATTATTTCACTTACATCATAAACCGCCGGGTTATACATTGACATTACCTGAAGAAACCCGGCATTCATTATCTGTCCCATTCTTAGTATTAAAAGTATTACAATAATGTTGGATATACACGGTAGAGTAACATGCAAAATTTGTTTCAATTTGCCAGCTCCATCAATAACTGCAGCCTCATATAGTGTAGGGTCAATTGATGTTAATGCTGATAGGTATATTATTGTACCCCATCCAAATCCTTTCCATATATCTGTTGCGACCAGCAAAGATATGAAATATTTGGAATCTCCCAAAAAACTTATAGATTCCATATTTAATGCTTTAAATAAAATTGATATAGCACCTGATTCTGGCGAAAGAATAGCATATGCAATTCCTCCTATAACAGGCCAGGATATAAAATGAGGTACAAATATAAACGATTGTATAGTCCTTTTAAGGAGTCGTTTATTTACCTCATTAAGCATCAGGGATACTATTAATGGAAATGGAAATCCAAATATCAATTTATTCAAGCTTATAATTATGGTATTAAAAAATGCCCTATAGAAAAGATCTGACGAAAACATGAAATTAAAATGCTTAAGTCCTACCCATCTACTAGCATCAATATTAGCAATGTTGAAATCCTGGAATGCAATTTTTACGCCATACATTGGTAAATAGTGGAAAATAATAAAGAACATTATTCCTGGCACAAGAAATATATAATACCACAAGTTTTTTAGAATATGCTTGTTAAAAAACGTTATTATTTTCTCATTTATTATTATTCCAGAGTCATTCTTATATTTGTAATTCAAGAAAAAACTACCTCCAAGGTTTTCGAGTTACTGGTATTTAACAGAGATAAGGCGAATATGCACAAGATCTCTGCTAAATACCAGCATAGTAATATTATTTTTAATTATTGTTCATATTCTTGTAAATTTCATACAATTCCTTGCCTAGTATCTCTCCACCATTTTGCATATATGTTTTAGTAAAATCATCAAACATTTTATCCAGATCTTCGTCTTCAATTATCATTTTTACATAGTGTTCATTGATTATATCAAATAACGCCTGTTCATATTCTTTTGAAGAAGGAGCTGGTTCAAAGAAATTAATTCCATAAGTTCCATATTCGTATCCAATATCCAAAGCTTTTCTACCATTGGAATCAGCAGTCGCATTTTGAAGGTTGATATTGCCAGGGAACATGAATGCACCTAAACCAAGTTGTATTCTCTTTTGTCCATCAGTTGCTTCATTAATAAATACAACTGAGTTATCTTCCCAATTGTAGTGCTCACCTTCTATGCCAAAGTGTAGAAGACAATGGCCTTCTTCAGTGGAAGTAAAATTCATATACCTCATTGCTGCATCCGGATTTTTTGATTTATTGGTTATTACACATATACGCATATAATCCTGTGGTGTAAGTATTTGATTCCCCCTCTTTCCTTCGGGACCTTTAGGAGGGTAAACCGCTACAAATCTTGCACCTGGCACATTTTCATTCAAATTGTACTGTACCGGATGTACACTCTGAATAAGAGCCCAGTTATGGTAGAATGAACCTACTTTTCCGCTACCTAGTTTTTCAAACAAAACTTTAGCGGTAGATATAATAGGAAATTCAGGATCAAGTATTTTTTCTTTATATAGTTTTCTAAAGAATGCTAACCCACCCTTCATTTCAGGGAATAGTGCTCCCTGTGTTATTATTCCATCTTTTTCATACCACGCTCCCGTCATGTAACCAAAAGAAAGAAAAACATGGTTAAACCCATTGTCTAAACCCATCTGTGTCACTTTATTACCTGCTGCAAGACCAATGGTATCATCCTCTCCATTACCATCCGGATCCTCTTCCTTAAACCTTTTTAGTATATTATAGTAATCATCCAGAGTATAATCATCGAATGTTTCCATTCCTATATTTAATTTATTCAACCAATCTTCCCTGAGAGCAGTTATTACTGACCACTTGTACAATGATGGCACAGCATATATTTCCCCATCTAAGGTCAAGGGACCCCAACTTTCCTCAGGTGTATTATTCAATATGTCCTTTCCATACTCATTAAGCAAATCATTGAGAGGTATAATAATATCACTATTAGCATAATCTTTAACTTCTCCTAAAGTTGAAACATGCATAATATCCGGCAAATCCCCTGAAGCAATTATTGTGCTTTTTTTCTGATCGTAATCCGCACTCATGGTCAGGATTGGTTTAAAAACGATATCAAGTCTTTCATTTATTTGATCAGTTATAAAACAATCTTCCGGAAAATTGCCATCCCCATTTCTTGTCATAAGGTAAGTTACTGTGGGTTTTTCCTTGGGTTCAACCGTTGAAGTTGTACTCTTTTCTTCCGAGCTGCCTGCATTGTTCTGACATCCGCTTGATGCAATCAGCATAACTGCAATTAATAAAAATGCAAGCACAGAACTGTTAATTTTTCTTAACATTAAAATCTCCTCCTTTAATTTGTACACATTTTAAAATGTGTACATGGTATTTGCTGAATCTCATTTTGTTGATGGTACTGCTTGCTTAACATAAATCAAGAAATATGCGGCCGCTTATTTCATATTTAATTATAAATTGAACAATGTGTTTTTATCAAGTAACAATTTCTGCTTTTACTAATAATATGAATCAAAGTTTGATTTTTAGATTAATTCACTTTTTTTCATTAAATTTGAATTCACTGGGTGTCATACCATGGTATATTTTAAAATTTCTATTAAATGTCTGAAGGCTTTTATAACCAACGCAGGTTGCTATCTTTTCTACTGTCATATGAGGATTTTTTTGTAAAAATATCTTTGCGCGATTAATTCTGATATTGTTGATATGCTCATTAATTGTCGTGTGTGTGTATTGTTTAAAAATTCTTGTCAAATGCGAGGGACTAATGAAAAACTTTTCTGCCAATTCCAAAATACCCAGATCCTTTGTGTAATTATTATCAATATATTCTATAACATTAATTACAATTTTATGATTGCTAACATCATAGTGTTTATTTAAATATTCTATTGTATTAATACAGGAAAGTTTGAGATTCTGTTTCAACATCTCGATATTATCAGCAGTTTTTATTCTATAATATGCATCCCTTTCATAAAAAATTATATTCTGGTCTTTAACCAGTTCCTTAATAATTTTTATAACACTAATATTTAATTGCAAAAATACATCTTTTATGAAATCCCATCTCAACACTTCGTGTTCTTTAAGATCGTTGACTATATTGTTTATTATTTCATCAATCAAATCTTTTGCCTTGAGACGAACTGATTTTAACAACTGTTTCTCTATTTTGTACGGGTAGTAATATTCTATCCTGATGTTATCCACATCACTGATGAAAGTTATTTTAGCTTCGGGGTTAAGTACCTTGGCAAGGTGAAAAGCATTTACAGATTCATAGTAAGATTTTTTTATTTCAAAATATTTATTATAGCTATTTCCTATCCCCATTGCTATTTCGTATTTATTTTCATTATTACTGTCTATTATTCTTTTAATATGGTTACGTGTGTTATTTGTTTCGCACTGTTTTTCATGATTTACCAACAAAAGAAACCTATTTAAATAAAGATTTATGTAATTAATATTACTTTTACCAAAAACATTTTCATTTTTTAACTGTCGTATTATACATTTTATAAAATCACTCATCATTAATAAAGATTCTTCATCTGGATTTACAGTGTTAGCTTGGCTAATTTCAAGAATAATAACATTATAATAACTAAAATTTATTTCTATTCCATAATATCCGGACTTTTCAATATATACATTTTCTCTGTCCACCACTCCAGTAATAACATTGTATATAAATCTTTCTTTTAAGACAGGCTTATTTGACTCTATTAATGCGCTTAATTCATTTTTGCTTCTAATTATTCCATTGTAACTATTCCTTACTAGTTCAAATTCTCCTCTAAACACCTTATCCTTTTTGTAAAATCCGTTTACAAATTCAATTAGGTTTTTTACTGGTCTATAAAGCATATTTGAAATAAGTATTACTGTAACAAAAGTAATAAACGCTGTAACTATAGTCAAAAGACCTGTTAATTTTCCAAGAGGACCATAATATTTAGCGATGTCATTATCCTCCATTAAATACATATATTTCCATCCCAGCAAGTCTGATAAAAGATAAACTACAAGGTTTTTCTTTCTGTTAATTATATCAAAATAGTATCCGCTATCATTTTTTATTTTACCTACAACATCATATATATTAAATTTATTGGAGCTAATAAATTTAGGTGGACATGAAATAAATTCATTATTATCAGATACAATAATAATTTCTCCAGCATTTTCACTTTTTAGATCACTTACAATTTCATTAAGAAAATCCTTTTTGAGGTTTATAGATATCAATCCCATTTTTTTTGGAGAATCAACTGGCAAAGATCTTACAATACTAATCATGCTTCTCGATTGGTTATAAAGCACATCCATATTACCAGTAGTATTTCCCAACCCGATGTATTCTACGAAATCCCTGTCATAGAATGTTTCCAATTCATAAATCATGTCAGAAATCAAACTCTTATTTTTGAAAGAATATATGTATATGGATTCAATATCCAGATGTGATGTTTTTACTTGGGATGAATTATTTAAAATATTCATAGTAATTATTAAATCTTCAACCGACATACTAATATCATTTTTAATAAAGAATTTTCGTATATCTTCATCAAATGACATATTTATTATGATTCTATCATACTGTCTTATTTGGCTTGTTACATTTTTATTTATCTGGTTGAGCATTTCTGAATTCAAATTCTTTGCGACACTTTTAATACTGTTGAGGGCACCTAAATAAATTGTACTTATTAAAATAAGGGAAATAAGCAATGTAAAAGAAAATATGCTGATAATCATTTTTTTTAGGTAATACCTGTTGCCCTTGATATTAAATGTAGTTCTAATCCAATTTACAAATAATAAAGTGCACTTGGAAGACAATTTAAACAACGTAATTCCCCTTCCTTTCTATTATCTATTTATATACTTTACTTGACAGTTAAAATTTAATATAGTATTTACAAGATTCATAATAGCACAAATCATTAGTGATATCAATAATTTATTCTCTGTTACTTACATAGCTTAAGCATAAAATATTTGAGACTATTCGGTTATGAACAATTCGGGGATGATTACAAAAAGAATTCCCGACAGTTCACCAGTAAGGTGGAGTTCAAGGATGAATCAGGAAAGATCATTAAAGCCAATATTGTTACAAGAAGGGTTTCTCCTGTCTGATCTTTTTCAGTATATTTGACATAATTCATAAGGTGGAGACACGAAGTCTCATAGATATAGCCCAATCGTTGTTTGTAAAGTATGAATGCTTCTGCTAATGAACGTAGCGTATATTTCTTATTCATGGCACACCTCCGGAAGGGGAAGTGTACACTCAGCAAGCTTTGAATCCTCTGTAGAAAAATAATTATGCTAACATATTAGCCCTTTTTATGGTTGGTGGTCTGGATAGATGAATGACAATATGATTAATATATTGTATTTACCAATTTATATCTGCGAAATGCAGGATTTTTTGTTCATTGTACTGGTAGGATACGGCAGTGGTATACTCCACAAGATTCTATACAGCCCTGATGTTGTAATAGTTTTACATATATTGAATTTTATAATTATATCAACGGATATACTCCTGTATTTCAGAAACAAGAAGGGTTATGCCAAAATTATTGATTAATTTACTGTACTATTCTCTTCACTATTTTATCTTTTTTAACAAAAACTCATCGTGTTTTGTAACTTCTTTTTCAATCCGGTCAAGGCGTTCTGCATTTTGTTTGTAACCATCAAAAAGAGCCGACAGTTTTTCGCCATGTACATTTTCAATACGTATAACAGCATTGTC
>CAZANH010000549.1:0-29345 GCA_964486515.1 uncultured Eubacteriales bacterium | reverse complement strand
CGGGAGCAGGTAATAATATTAAGATTTCAGAGACGGGCAGCACGTATTTTTCAGGAATAAATCTGGATGGTGTTACAGGAAATTCTGATGCATCAGGGGCTTTGCAGGACTATACCGTTTTAAATAAAACTTTTAGTATTAATGTGGACGGAGTACGGAAAGATATTGTATTGGACGGTAATTATGCCACCTACAATGACTTGACAACGGCAATAGATACGAAAATTGAAACAGCTTTTTCTGGAACATCGGTTTCAGTGCTGGAAAATGGAGGTATTCTGAGTATTGAGCTTACAGCCGGTGGCAGCAGCCTGACAATTGGTGAACCGATGGAAGGTACGAGTGCACTTTCCGATTTGGGTATTGAAGCTAATTATACGGAAGGGGAAGATGCTGAGGCAGTTATTGATGGTGAAACGGTTAAAAGGGGAAGTAACAGTTTTACCATAGGTGGGATTACATATACACTTCATTCCGAGAGTGCAGTAGAACAAACAATTTCATGTACTATGGATGTTGATGGGATATATGAAGGGATTTTTGACTTTGTTGAGAAATATAATGAAACAATAGGTATTATGAATGATAAGATTTCTGAAGAATATAAACGGGAATATTTACCACTTACGGATGAGCAGAAAGCGGAAATGAGCGAGGAAGAAATAGAAAATTGGGAAGTAAAGGCGAAAACAGGCCTGCTTAGGAACGACTCCCTTATTGAAAACATAGTATACAAAATGAGAAGGGCAGTGTCGGATTCTATAGAAGATGTATCTGGAATATTGGCTGACATTGGTATAACTACAAGCGGATATATGAATAAGGGAAAACTTGAGATTGATGAAGTTAAGCTGAGAAGTGCGATAGAAGATAATCCTGACAGGGTAATGAATATTTTTTCCAAAGAATCTGAAATTGATTATTATTATGATTTAAGTGATGAGGACAGAGAAATAAGATACAACGAAAGTGGAATAATGCAAAGGCTTTCTGACATTCTTGAATACAATGTCGGGATTACTGGAGAGAAGGGTATGCTTCTTCAGAAAGCAGGCATGGAAGGTGACAGGTCTGAGTATGATAATCTTTTATATAAGAATATTGCAAAATATGATCAAGAAATAGAAGATATGAGAGAAGAACTGTATGATAAGGAAGAGGAGTATTATAGAAAATTCAGTGTGGTTGAAAAAATGATTGCACAGATGAATGCTCAGAGCGAGTGGATGTTTTCACAGCTTGGGATGGGACAATAAAAAAGCGGGGGTTTTATAAATGTCACTAAATAATGCATACGAAAAGTACAGGATTAATTCAATTAATACTGCAACACCGGAAGAACTTATACACATGCTTTATAATGGGCTTGTTAAATTCATACTGCAAGCCATAAGTTCTATAAATGACAGCAACATAGAAAAAGCGAATAGTTGTATAATAAAGGCTCAGAATATAGTAGTGGAACTTCAGGTAAGCCTTGATAAAAAAATTGAATTATCGGCAAACCTTGAAATTTTGTATGATTATATATATAGAAGATTGATGGATGCTAACCTGCAAAAAGATATAAAAGTGCTTGAGGAGATTTTATATTTTGCAAAGCAGTTTCGTGATACCTGGGGGCAGGCAATTAAAATAGCAAAACAGCAAAACAGACAGGCAAGCAAAGTTGTAAGTAGCATATAAAGGGGATGAAACTGTTGAATGAAGTTGAACTTATAAACAGTATGATATCAATCTTGGACGAAAAAAAAGTAATGCTGGAAAAGATGCTTGATTTGACGAATAAGCAGACTTCTGTCATATCGGTTAATGATTTGATTGCTCTGGGAGGTATTATAGAAGAAAAACAGAGTTTAATAGAACGTATTGATAAAATAGATGAAGTATTCAATAAAAATTTTGAAAAGTTAAAAGTATTATTGAATATTAAAAATCTGGAAGAAATAGGCGATGATAAATTGCCGGAATTAAAAAAACTTCAGGCTGCAGTAAAGGGAATTATTGACATTGTAGACCATATTACTTATGTTGAAGATTATAACAACAAAAAGACAAAAGAAATATTAAAGGATATCAGCAAAAAGCTTGATACGATTTCAAAAGGGAAAAAAGCATATAATGCATATGAGAAAAAAGATAAAAAATCACCTTCATATTTTATAGATAAAAAAAAATAAAGCATGTTTTCACGACATTATTTAGCATTTATTCTGTTTACTTGTATAAAAAGTTTTAATGTTTCAGAAAGAGTAATTCTGGTTACAGTCAAGCTGTAATGCCTGTCATCAATGATAAATATTCTTTTGTCTATGACTTCTGAAACTGTATCAAGATTGATATTATTGATTTCATTGCCTAACAGGTGGGTAAACTTGTTTTTTATATACTTTTCAACTGTAATTTTATCAAATTCATCACCTTCATATAAAAGTGAAATATCTATGTCTTTTAATATGAGTTTTTTATTTTTTATAGCTTCCTCAAGTTTACTGTTTAGTGTCTCAAATTGAGCATCTCTTTGTTCAAGTTTGGTTTCAAGTGATTTTATCTGGCTTTTATAGCTGTCTATCCTGGTTGAGGCAATCAGGCTGAAACCGCTGATCCCTGTGAGTAATCCGCAGATAAAACCAGTAATAATAATCAGAAAATATCCTGTTTTTTTCTTAAAATATCTCATATAAAACCCCCTGTTTAAAAGAATATTTTCCAACTTCACAAATTATGAATGTCAGGGTGTCAAGGGGACGGGGTTAGTGACACCTAAAAAAAGGAACACAAGGTGTCACTAACCCCGTCCCCTTGACACCCTGACACCCTTGACAGCGGCATTGTTAATTAATATAATTTAAAGTGAGGTTTGTAAAATAAAAAATTATATTTTGTTAGGCGAGGCTCCTGTAAAGATAGATGTTGCTACCCGGAAACGTCGAGAGACGCCAATGGGTTAACAGGTATTACCGGATTAAGGTTTTACCTAATGTAGCTGGTATGGATACCTATGCTATGCAGTGCTGAAGCTCAACGAGCGAAATGTTATATATTATTTATATATAAAAAGCTTCCGCTCGTCTGGAGGCTTTTTTGTTTAAAACAAAAATTTAAGGGGAGGTTATTACTATGATTGAAATTTATAAAACAGAAGATATGAGCCGTGAACTTTTAAAACTTGACACAATTGAAAAAGGGTGTTGGATAAATCTGACCAACCCAAGTGAACAAGAGTTAAAATATGTGGAACAGTTACACATTATACCAAGTTTTTTAAGATACCCCCTTGACGAGGAAGAAAAACCAAGGCTTGATATAGAAGAAAATCAGGTCTTGATTATAGTTGACATACCATATGTATACAAAGAGAACAATAATGTGATGTTTGAAACAATGCCTCTTGGAATGATTATTACGGAAATGTATTTTATAACAGTGTGCCTGAAAGACAATATGATTATACAGTATTTTAAAGATAAGAAAATAAGGGATTTTTATACATTCAAAAAAACACGTTTTACATTCCAGATTCTTTTAAGTATAGCAAAAGACTTTCTGAAATTTCTGAGAAATATAGAAAGAAGAACAGACGACCTTGAAAAAACACTCCATAAATCAATGAAAAACAAAGAGCTTTTTAAAGTTTTTGAACTTCAGAAAAGCCTTGTATTCTTTACAACTTCTTTACGGTCAAATGATGTTGTTATGGAAAAACTCCTGAAAGGTAAATACCTTAAAATGTACGAAGAAGATCAGGATTTTCTGGAGGATGTACTTATAGAAAACAGGCAGGCCATAGAAATGGCAGGTATTTACAGCTCAATATTGAACGGGACGATGAATGCATTTGCATCCGTTATATCGAATAACCTTAATATAGTGATGAAATTTCTTACATCAGTTACAATAGTTATGGCAATACCGACTATTATATACAGTTATTACGGTATGAATGTGAAATTGCCATTGGAATATAATCCGTTTGCATATTTATATATACTTATATTTTCAATAATTGTTTCAATAGCAGTAATATGGATATTGTCAAAACGGCAGATGTTTTGAAAAACCTGTATATTTTAATCATTAATAGTATTTTTAATGAAATCAAGGGTTTTTTGTATATAAACATCTGTATACTTATTGTAGCTTTCGAGATGGCTTGAGTTTTCAACTATCCATATAATATTATTATTACCGTTTCTCGATATTAATGAATAAAAGCGGCTGCTGCCTGATACAGGAACAATTGTATCATCTGATGCATGTATAAGCATAACTGGAGGCATTTTTACTGAAGAAAGATTATTAGAAACATCATATTTACTATAATTAATATTGGTTATGAGTTCAAGTGCTTTTG
This sequence comes from uncultured Eubacteriales bacterium, assembly GCA_964486515.1. Taxonomy (GTDB): domain Bacteria; phylum Bacillota; class Clostridia; order Acetivibrionales; family CAZANH01; genus CAZANH01. The sequence continues at coordinate 24,991 of CAZANH010000549.1, read as the reverse complement.
ATGTAGTTTTTTTAAAAATGAATTCAGGCAGGTTAAGATTTAATTCCTTCATATAGAGACTGTCATCAACAAAGCTTTCAATATTCATGTATGGAGTATCAGCGATAACAGCGGTTATATCAGAAGATTTTTCACAGGTAAGCAAACAGGAAGTAGCCCCAGTTGAAAAGCCGAACAGTATAATATTTTCTGCCCCTAAAGATGATTTAACATATCTTATTGCACCAAGTAAATCATTTACTTCATTATAACCCATTGTTGTAATATTACCCTCCGAGTTACCGGAATTTCTAAAATCAAAAGTAAGAACATTATAATTATTTTGCAGGTAGGTTTTTATCATATCCGGTGTTTTATTGCCAAATTGAAGGCGGTTTTCACCATATCCGTGAGCAAAAATGACAGTATTTTTGCTGTTCCCCGCTTTAAAATACCATCCTTTAAGAGTAATTTCCTTTTCAATATCAAAGAAAGCAATATCTCTGTAATCAGGTATTATATTTGATGAAAATGGCTCAATGGCTTTTTTTTCAGGATGTATAATACCTAATGCCATGTATAGCGAAAGAAGAGAAACAATTATAAACAGTATCAATATAAGATATACAAATATTAGAATTACTGAATTTGATTTGCGCTTTTTCTTGGAAACGTATGTTACACCGGAGATTCTCATGATAATCCTCCTACTGCTATTATATTTATTAAAAATTATTATTCTATAAATCTATTATATTATATTATACAATTATGTAAAGTGATTTATATAATTATCAGAGAATGTTTTAAATTATTGTAGGCTAACCACAGACAAGTATATTTCAAAAATATTTCAAAAATTATCAATATTTATGTAAAAAAGTGTAGAAATCACAGGATGTTTATGGTATAATGTTAATAACTTAATAAAATATACAAAATATAATATGTATACAGATAAATATATAGTATGTATATTATTATAAAATGCACTAATATATAGCACATGGGGAGAGCATATATGCAGGCAGGTGAATTTTTTGAAGGTAAATACAGGATAGTGTCAATTATTGGCAAGGGTGGAATGAGTATTGTTTATCTTGCTGAAAATATAAATTTGGGAACACTTTGGGCGATTAAGGAAATACCGTGCAATAAGGAATCAGGTATGGGCTTCCCGGTTGAAACAGAAATTTTAAAAAAGCTTGACCATCCGTTATTACCCAAGATATTTGATATTATCAAAAAAGAAGATAATATTTACATAATAGAAAATTATATTAATGGTACGACTCTTGACAAAAAGCTGAAGGAAAACGGAAGATTTGACGAATACACGGTTATAAAGTGGAGTATTGAAATTTGCAGTGTTCTTTCGTATCTTCACGGATTGAAACCGAATCCGGTAATATATCGTGACATGAAACCTTCAAATATAATATTGACCCCGAATGAATCCATAAAGCTTATTGATTTTGGAATTGCAAGAGAGTATAAAGAGGAATCGGGTGCCGATACTGTATATATAGGTACCAGGGGATATGCCGCACCAGAACAATATGGGACAGGTCAGACAGATAAATGTACGGATATATACAGCCTTGGTGTAACAATGCATGAACTTGTAACGGGTAAAAGCCCGTTAGTCAAGCCTTTTGGAATAAAACCGGCAAGTTATTACAACAGCAAGGTATCAATTGAATTTGAAAGGATAATTGAAAAATGTACATCAGCAAATCAAAAAGACAGATACCAGACATCCGATGAACTTTTTAAGGAATTAAAACAGCTTTTTAATATGAGATCAAAGGATAGCCATAATGGAAATGGAGTATTTGACGGGCAATTCTCGAATAAATTTAATGGATATAAAAAGACTGTAATAACAATATGGGATAATTCCGAATTTGGGTGTGAGTTTGCATATGCAGCTGCGAAAATGACAAACCACAATGTAATTCTTATTGACCTTGATCTTTTATCTCCAAAAAGTGATCTTTATCTGGGACTGCGGAAGAATTCCATGAAAATATCACCTGAAAGCAGGTTGAATGAATCAGGGTTAAATATTTCAATGGATTTTGCTGAAAAGGGGCTGCTCACCGGTGAAATATTAATTGAAGCATCCGTAAAAAGGATTGAACTTAAAAACCTTTATGTGTTGACTGGTAATTACAGGCTTGACAATTATGAATACTACAGCAATAATGGCTTAAAACTGCTTATTGATAAGGCGTATCAGCAGTTCGACCTTGTTATTCTGCTTGTAAACAGATTTATATATGATTCATATACAATTATGGCTCTTATAAAATCCGACTATAATATTGTTGCACTAAGGGCTGATGTTGATATGTTCAGGGAATTTAACAATTTTATTGTGTTCTTGAAAGAAAAACAGCACATTCCGGTTAACAAGACAAAATTTGCTGCATTTGAGTATAATACGGGGCTCAATCTTGGCGTGGATATTATTGATGAAATAACCAGGCATAATTATTGCGGAAGTATAAGGTACAGCAGAAAAAGAGCAAAATACAGGAATTTGAAACTGTGTTATGCAAGGCGGATGGAAAAGGAAATAATGAATGACTATGGGAAAATATTATTAAACTTTGGGATAATACCTGAGAAAAGGTTAATGAAAAGATTAAGCCGAAGCGTAAGCCGATTTGTTTTTGGAAGGAGAATAAATAATAATGCCGGTGCTTGAAACTCATCATAAGCTTATGTTATTTGAGGAAACTGTTGCATATCAGGATAAAAACATAAGCGATATAAATGTCATTGTATCGAATATTACCTTTAATATTTTAAAGGAGGTACCGGGGCTTGTTGCAGACGTTGCAAACGGGATGGTTGATAAAAAAGTTTTGGAAACAGCCATTATTAAGGATATAGACAGAAACAGGTATCACTACGGTTTATTTCGTAATGAATTAATAAAAAAGGTTTTCAATTTTATGTTTGGATATGGAGAATTGCAGCAGTATATTGAAAATGAAGAAATAAGCGACATTGACGGTACAAGATATAACGAGTTTGTACTGAAAAGAAATGGGATAAGAGAAAAAATGCAGGTAAATTTCGGTAATGAAAAAATATTTGATACATACTGCAAGCTCATAGCAGTAAGAAACGGTGGGATTTTGAATGAAAATGACAGTCACTGCCGGGTTACAGATGAAAAGTACAGGTTGAGAATTAATGTTTCAATAAAACCAAGAAACCTTGTAAGCCCTTCCATTAACATAAGAAAACACAGGAAAGTTAGCTATACTGTAAATGACCTTGTAAACCTTGAGATGATAGACCAAAAAATCGAAGATTTTTTAAAAAAACTTGCGTTTTCAGATGCTTCAGTCCTGTTTTGTGGAAAAGGTGCTGTCGGAAAGACAACTCTTATGAGGGCTTTTATTAATATTTTACCGGTAATGGAAAGAGTATTGATAACAGAATCCGACGCTGAAATATATCCGGACAAACCTTATTGCATAGAACAACGCATAAAAAAAGAGAATGAGGGAGGAAGGCCTGTAACATTGAGAGAGCTTGTAAGAGATGGGTTGACAATGTCGCTTGACACATACTGTATTGGCGAAATAGTCGGAGATGAAGCATGGGAGTATATAAAAGCATCATTTACAGGTCACAGGTGCATTGCTACAACTCATGCCGAAAGTTGTACCGATGCTTTTATGAGGCTTCTTACATTAAGCAGGGGGGCAAATACGGGTGAAAGTGAAAAAACGATTAAAGAAATAATGGCAAGGGGAATAGATGTAATATTTCATATCAAGAATTTCAAAGTTGCAGAAATTGTTGAGGTCACAGGCTATGACAGGTTGAATGACAGTTTCCTTTATAACAGGTTATTTCGTAACCTTGAAGGGAGTTACAAGGAATGCAATCCACCGGGTGAAAGGCTTAAGAAAAAATTTTATGGGAGAAATATAACATGATGTATTTACTGATTATTAATACAATACTTCTTGTTTCAGCGACTATAGCCCTGGGATATAAGGCGGCAGCAAGAACAAAGATAAGCAAAATAATTTTATCACAGTTTGATTTGATTAATGAGAAGTATTATGAGAAAAATCTAAAAAAGCAGGTAAAACAATACAGGAGAAACATATCAGGCAAAATGGATGCAATTGAAAAAGTGGAACTTTATCTTATCGGCAGATCAAATATTAAAAAATATATTTCGTTCATGAATTTTTATGTATTGATTTTTATATCAATAATTATTTTTGCGGTTGTTTTTAACCCTGTAAATAAGATATTGCGTTTTATACCTTCCACAATAGTAATTTGTTTTCTGATTTCCATGATTCCGTTTTTTATTTTGGACCTGATGGGAAGATATAATTCGGAAAAAATCCGTAAAAAACTTGCTGGTTTTATTTCCATCCTTTCCAGATGGTGTACGGTTAAGGAGGACATTTTTTACGCTTTTGAAAAATCAATTGATTCAGGGCTTGGTGAGCCGCTCAATACATTTATAAAGGAAACGGTAATACAGGTAAACAGAGGGATTCAACCATCTGAGGCGCTTGATATACTACAAATGAAGGTTGACAATAGCCAATTCAAGGATTTTATATTAAATATAAAAAAAAGTATTGAACACCGTGGGGATATTGTAAAACTTCTCACAAATCTTGAAAACCAGTTTTATAAAATTGAAGAGGAATATAACAGAAGAAAGATATCTACATACAAGGACCGTGTAATGATTTATCTGATAATGTTTGGAGTACTGATAACCGCTTATTTTTTTATAAAACTTAATCCTGACGTTGAGGCCTTTTATCTGGAAACGGTTGAAGGAAAACTTCTGCTTACATTATTCAGTATGCTTTATGCAACAGGATTTGCCATAACAACAGGTATATCAAAATTTAACTATTAGAGGTGACGAATGGAACATAATTTTGAATTTATAAAAGAAAACACAGGTTTTATAATTGTTTTAAGCATCCTAAACATATTTATTGCCTTTAAGATTACCAAAAAGATAAAAATATATTTAAATAGGCATGTAAGGGAAGCCCTGGGCGAAAGAAAAAATGAAGTTTCAGTTTTTGCTAGGTGCAGTAAAATAACAATGGAATACTTTAATAAACATTTAAAAGCAAAAATAAAATCAGGGATATTCAGCAATGCCAAATCTAAGATGAGGAAAGCAGGATACATATGGGAATATTCTCCTGCCATATATGTTTTTTTAAAGTATGTGGTTACTGCAGCTTTTTTTATTACAGCATTTGTGTTGAATTATCCAAAAGTTAAAGGAGCTTTTATTCTTGCATTGAGTAATGTGATTATTATTGAAATGGTAGTAAAAAGCAGGAAAAAGCGGCTTAACATGAAATTTCAAAAAAATGCGTATAAAATCTATAAATATCTTCACAACCAGATATCCTCGGGTGTCAAGGTTACGGATGCGGTAAAGGGGGTGTATGAGGTTATTGATGACAAATATTTAAAAAACATATTGATAAGGGTCGCAGCAGGTTATGAACTCACGCTTGATATTGATACGGCACTTGAAGAGTTCATGTCAAGGTTTGATGGAGATGAAGCTGAAACACTTTGCATAGCGATAAAACAGGGGATAATGACAGGGGACAACCGTGAATTGCTTTCAAGGCAGGAAGAAGTAATGTTTAACAAATATTTCAACTATATTCAGGCAGAAACCGATAATTGCAGAAACAGGAGTTTTATAGCAGCAGGAATGTTTACGGTAGTCATAGTTATAATGATTTTGGTTCCACTGCTGAACGATATGACACAAGCCATAGAAAAAATCTTTATTTATTAAAATATTTAGGCAGTAAAAATTATTGAAGCAGTAAAAATTATTGAAAGGGTGGTGTTTTGTAATGAAGTTATTGAAAAATGTCATGAAGAATTTAAAAAATGTACATTGTATTGGAACAAAACTGTACAATGCGGTAATTAAAAACAACAGAGGATTTGGGCTGAATGAATTCCTGGGAATAGCTGTAGCATTGATTATTGCAGCTTTTGTAATAATTCCCGAGCTTAAGAGTTTTGCTGAAACAATTATGTTTAAAATGAATCAGTGGTGGAACAATACCATATCTTCTTCCATATTCACGAGTTCATAAAAGCAAAGGGGTGTTTATATGCCGGTAAAAGCATTGGCATCAGGAATTGCGATTGTAGTATTACTTGTAATGACAGTATTTTTTGTTGAGCTTTTTATCCCACTTTCGGTAAAAATAGAGATGAATATATATTGCCGAAGCGCCTTGATGGATATGGAGATTGACGGTATGCTTACAGCTGAAAAGCAGGAAAATCTTTGTGATAAGCTTTCTGTAACAGGATTTACGGATATTACAATAGAATCATCGGAATATGCGAAATATGGTGAAGAGATTAATCTGCATGTTGAAGCCTTATATACGTATAAAAGGTTTACGGAGCTTCTTGTAAGAACTGATGTAACAAAAGAGATGATATATGATAGGACAGCAGTTTCCAGAAAGGTTTTAAACTGATGAATAACAGCAGGGGAAGTGCTGCATTTGATGTGTTGATTATGTCAGCCGTTATTGTGTTTGTCATATTTCCGGTATTTTCAGCCGTTATGGAAAAATATGCAGTAATGAACAGGATACAGACAATAAAGGATGCTGTTGATATAACCAATATATCGGCATATGTGGCAATTGATGCTGAGGGGCTTGGAAAAAGCACTGTAACAATTAACAACGAAAAAGTTTACAGTATTTATAAAAGTCTGCTTCGTAAAAACCTTAAGCTTGATAATGAATTGTACCCATTGGAAGGCTCAATAGCTGAAGGAAGAGTTGTAATCGATTCGCTCATTGTCTATACGGAGGGGTTTCCGTTAACATGCCCTGATGGGGTCAGAATTAACCGCCCTGCCGTTCACAGCGTCATAGAAGTTCCGATAAGGCCTGTGCTTTACAGGAGTATGATGCTTAAACTTTCCGGGAAGGAATATATTGATTTAAGAATTCATGTGGATTCTGAAATACCGGTTGACAATTAGCAAAATATAAGGCACATTAATGGGGGAAGGTGTTTGTTTTGAAAAAAGTTAATACGCTACTGACGGCATTTATATTGGTTATAGTTCTTCTTGCAGCAGAAATAGCTATAATTAAAGGTGCATTGGGCTATAAACCCAAGGCTTCCGTAATATACGCAAAATGCCATATTCCCGAGGGGGCGGTTATTGAAGAGGGTATGCTTGAAGAGAAGGAGGTTGAATTAAGCTGTGTACATAAGCAATGTGTGAGGGATTTAAAGGAAATTACTGGGAAAATGTCTTCAACTGAGATATATGAGGGTGAAATGATAATAAAACCTGTAATCATGACCGAGGATATTCCGAAGATTAAAGTGATTGGAGAGGATAACCGCTTATTTTCGATTGAACTTAAAGGAGATCAGGCGAATGGTTGGTTTGTAAAAGCCGACCAGTTTGCAGATATAATATTTATTCCTTCAAGACAGGTATGTGATGATGAATCATTTATAAATATGATGGAGAATATATCGACAGAATATAATGAGCATGAGGAAACAAAAGAAACTGAAGAAACAAAGGAAACAGGGCTTAACCTTGAGTGTGTAATCACTGATACCGTATGGATTCTGAGTAAAATAAGGATAGCGGCTGTAATTGATGACAGCGGAAATATACTTGAAAGTGGAGAATATGAAAACAAACCCAGATATATATCATTTGAAGTGAATCAAAAACAGGCGGAATTCCTGGCGTATGCAAAAAGCAATGGAAGGCTTGAATTATCAGTGATTGCAGATAGTGTTGAGGTATATTGATTTTGAGGCTTGAATTTCAGGCTTTAAATAATAAACTATTAAACAGGAGGTATTTGATATGGCGGAAATTAAATATGAGATTATTAAAAATCTCGGAATTATAGGTGAAGGGACAAGAGGATGGAAAAAAGAAGTCAACGTGATAAGCTGGAACGGCAGGGCACCCAAGCTTGACATACGTGATTGGGATGAAACCCGCGAAAAAATGGGTAAGGGTGTGACCCTGAGAAAGGACGAAGTGGTTGAATTGGGAAAAATGCTGTCCGAGCTTGACTTGGAGGATATCGGAATTTAAGAATCATGTTTAATTTAGGAATTACGGAATAATAACACTCCTTAAGCAATACACAAGAAGGAGAGTGGAATAAACCCCACTCCCTTTTTGTATGTGAAACATTAAAACCCATTTAGGAATGACAGAATAATAACCGCTTCAAAAATGGGAAGTTATTGTTTTGCCATTCCTTAATGTGGAATCCCTTCTATATGAAGTTTTAAGTGCTCAATGTCGTCATTAACGTCAAGCCATCCGATATTGGCATCAGCCTTGCTGTCCAGACCTGCAACATAGGGCTTTATATCCAGAAGTGGTGTGTTATCGAATGCATCAATACCATCAATATAAATTTTATTGTTTCTTATCGATTTTAGCTTTACAACACTCAAACCGATGGGATTGGGACGTGCCGGAGACCTGCTTGCAAATAGGCCTATGTTTTTATTTCCTGACCAGGGGGGCCTTATTACTAGGCTGAACTTATCGGGTGCTTTATGAAGATAATAAATAAGATAAATATATTTAAATTCTTCTATTCTGGTAAGAGCGGGAAGATATTCTTCGTCTAGTTCGATGTAAAATTTATCATTTTTATCCGGTAATGGCTGATAAGGGGCTTTATCCTTATACGGTGTTCTTATTTTCCCAATCGGTATAATACGCATGGTTTATCCTCCTGATTTATGAATGATATATTAAAATATAAACCATTACGTTATTTTTGTAAAGGTAAAGGGTATTGCTTATGGATTAAATTTGTGTATAATAGATAGGTAAAGGATGGAGGTATTTATATGGGAATGACAATGACGCAAAAAATTCTTGCTGACCATGCAAAGCTTGATTCCGTGAAGGAAGGCCAGTTAATAAAAACAAAACTTGACATGGTACTTGGAAATGATATAACAACCCCGGTAGCAGTAAAAGAATTTAGGAGAATCGGTATTGATAGAGTATTTGACAAGGCCAGGATTGCAATAGTGCCTGACCATTTTACTCCAAATAAGGATATAAAATCAGCGGAACAGGTTAAATTTATAAGGGAATTCGCAAAAGAAATGGGAATTGTTAATTTTTTTGAGGTCGGGCAGATGGGTATTGAACATGCCCTGCTTCCCGAAAAAGGGCTTGTGGTTTCAGGCGATGTTGTTATAGGTGCGGATTCTCACACTTGCACATATGGTGCGCTTGGTGCTTTTTCAACAGGTGTTGGGAGTACTGACATGGCAGCAGGTATGGCTACCGGTGAGGCATGGTTCAAGGTGCCCGAAGGTATAAGATTTGAGCTTAAAGGAAAGCCTGGCAGGTGGGTAAGCGGAAAAGACGTCATACTTCACATAATAGGTATGATTGGTGTTGACGGAGCACTTTACAAATCCATGGAGTTTATGGGTAGCGGCCTTAACAATCTGTCCATGGATAGCAGATTTACAATGGCAAATATGGCAATAGAAGCGGGAGCAAAAAACGGTATATTCGTTGTTGATGAGAAAACCATTCAATATGTAAAGGAACACTCGGAAAGAGAATATAATATCTATTCAGCGGACACTGATGCTGAGTATATTGAGAATTATGAGATTATACTTGACGATATAAGGCCAACCGTGGCATTTCCGCATTTGCCTGAGAATACAAGAACTATTGATGAAATTGATGATATTATGATAGACCAGGTGGTTATAGGTTCCTGTACAAACGGCAGAATAGAGGATTTAAGGGTAGCAGCTGAAGTCATGAAAGGAAAGAAAGTCCATGAAGGCATAAGATGTATAATATTCCCTGCTACGCAGTTGATTTGGAAGCAGGCTATGAACGAAGGGTTATTTGATATATTTATAGATGCAGGAGCAGCAATAAGTACTCCCACATGCGGCCCTTGCCTGGGAGGCCATATGGGCGTGCTTGCAAAAGGTGAAAGGGCTGTTGCTACCACAAACAGAAACTTTGTGGGAAGGATGGGCCATCCTGAAAGCGAGATATATCTCGCAAGTCCTGCTGTAGCTGCTGCATCTGCGGTAACAGGAAAAATCTCATCACCGGAGGAAGTAGTAGATTAAGGAAAAGAAAAGCAAATATTGAAGGAGAGTGTATATAATGAAAGTAAGCGGTAATATAATCAAATATGGTGATAATATTGATACGGATGTAATAATACCTGCAAGATACCTGAATACGTCGGAACCATCGGAGCTTGCATCCCATTGCATGGAGGATATTGACATAAATTTTTCAAAGAAAGTAAAAAAGGGAGACATTATAGCAGCAGGAAAAAATTTTGGTTGCGGTTCTTCAAGAGAACATGCTCCAATTGCTATAAAAGCATCTGGTATATCCTGTGTCATAGCGGAAACATTTGCACGAATATTCTACAGAAATGCTATCAATATTGGCCTGCCTATACTTGAATGCCCTGAGGCTGCAAAAGATGTAACAAATGGTGAAAGGGTATCGATTGATTTTGAAACAGGAGAGATAAAAAACCTGAGTATGGATAAAACATACAAAGCAGTGCCTTTCCCTGAGTTTATGCAGGAAATAATAGCTTCAGATGGGTTGATTGGTTATATAAAGGAACAAATGGGCAAAGATGTGCTCTGATTAAATATACAGGTTTTTAAAAAGGGGAAGGAGAAAAATATGTTATGAGGAAATCGAATATAGGTGGACAGGCTATAATTGAGGGAGTAATGATGATGGGACCGGAAAGTTATGCAGTTGCAGTAAGAAAGCCTGATGGTGATATTATTGTTGACAAAAAACCGCTGCCTGAAAAAAAATGGGTTAACAAAACTCCTGTTATAAGAGGTGTATTTAACCTTTTCAGGCAAATGGTAGTGGGAATTAAGGCATTGATGTATTCAGCCGATTTTGTTGATATAGAAGAATCAAACGGTGAAAAGGAAAAACAAAACAAGGAATCACTGACAGATAGATTAATTAATAAAATTTTTGGAGACAAATTCAAGGATGCGGCTATTTATTTTGCAGTGATAATATCACTGGCATTCAGTGTTGGTTTGTTCATACTTTTGCCCAACGTACTGGCGGGTTTTTTAAATTTTAATAAAAATACAGCCGGAGGGGTAATTTTATATAATTTATTTGAAGGGCTGATACGTGTTCTGCTTTTCCTGGGATATCTCATACTGGTTTCAATGATGAAGGATATAAAAAGGGTTTGGCAGTACCATGGTGCAGAGCATAAGACCATTCACTGTTATGAACATGAGGATGAATTGTCTGTAGAGAATGTCAGGAAATTTACGACAAAACATGCCCGCTGTGGTACGTCATTTCTATTTCTTGTTATGATTGTAAGTATACTTGTATTTTCCCTGTTGGGTTGGCACAGTATATGGATTAACATATTGGCAAGAATTCTTCTTATACCTCTTGTAGCGGGAATATCATATGAAATTTTGAAGATTTCTGCAAAAAGTAAACTCGGAATAATGAAAGTTGTAAGTGCGCCAGGTTTGTTCTTTCAGTTGTTTACAACACGCGAACCAGATGACAGCCAGATTGAAGTGGCTATCGAGGCTTTTAACAATGTACTTGAGGAAGATGGAAAAGAATAAAATAAATTGTAACGGATATGTTGATTATGTAACGATTAAAAACGCTCTGGAAGAAGCTGTATCAGTATTGAAATCTTCGTATGCGGCTGCAGGAAGCAATGATAGTTATGTTACAGATGCATCTGTATTGTTATGTCATGTTATAAAATGCGACAGGGCATATCTTTATACTCATAAGGATTATAAATTAGATAAAGCGGATTATAAAAGATATCTCAATTTAATAGAAAGAAGAAAACAGCATGAACCTGTCGCGTATATCACAGGTGAGTGCGAATTTATGTCCCTGAAGTTTGTTGTAAATAACAGTGTTCTTATACCAAGACCTGAAACAGAAATACTGATTGAAGAAACAATAAAAAATTTGAATGCCGAAGAAAACAATAACGAAAAAAAAATACTTGATATTGGAACAGGTTCGGGATGCATAGCAATAAGCCTCGCAAAATATATCAAAAACTCTTGTATAACTGCAGTAGACATATCTTCAAGTGCTCTTGAAGCAGCAAAAGAAAATGCTTTAATTAATGGTGTTGAAAATAAAATCAGTTTTTTGAAAAAAGATATATTCACCGGGGATTTACCGGGCAAACAAAAAGTATTATATGATGCTGTAGTATCAAACCCTCCTTATATAAAACACTCAATGATAAAAAAACTTCAACCGGATGTAAGGGATTACGAGCCCTTATATGCTCTTGATGGCGGAGAGGAAGGCCTGGATTACTTGAAATACATTATAAATCATGTGGGCAGTTATCTGAAGCCGGGGGGGTTTCTGGCACTTGAAACAGGGTATGACCAGGCCGATAAGGTAGCACAGCTTATGGAAAATAAATTTAAAATAATTGGAATATTAAAAGATTTGTCCGGCATAAAGCGTGTAGTAACAGCTGCAAATACATATACTTAACAAAAACCTCTAGCTAGGAGCCTTGGAAAGAAGTAGCATAGTTTTTTAATCAAGATATTTCATGATTAGTTTATCTTCAAAATTAATTCTTACTTCAACAGTTCATCTTCTCTTTCGCGGAAATATGCGGTTGTCTTATAAACAAGCTTATCCAGGGATTTTTTGTCCGGTTTGCCATACATGGCAGGATAAGGGTCACCGCCTGGCCCAAGCGGTTCGGGTGTTACAAATTTTCCCTCTTCATTGTAACCTAACAGATAAAGTGCCATGATTATGGTATCCAGATCCATTGAACCTTCACCCAGGGCACTCCTGTTGCTGTCAGCCATATGGAGGTTTACCAGCATATTTCCTGCTTCAAGTATGGCTTCCCCGATATGTGATTCCTCGGACTGCATATGGTAAACATCACCGTTTATAAAGCTTATACCCGGATGATTGACAGCCTTTATATACCTCTTGGCATCGGCAATGGTATGGACAAGGCTCACCTCTGCAGAACGGATGGGTTCTATTGCAGCCTTTACATTATATTGAGAAAACAAATCGGCAGTTATACGGAGTGTTTCCGTACTTCTTTCAAATTCAGTGTTATCGTATGGCTGGGGGCGTCCTACGGCACCAGGTACCACGAGCAGGTATTTTCCGCCTACCGCTGAGGTAAACTTTACTTCCCTCCTGATGTATTCAATTGCAGCCTCCCTCTGTATGGCACGGTTGCTTGAAAGGTCATTGTCAGCTGAGAACATGCCGCAAACCCCGCTGACACTGATGTTGTATTTATTTAATATCTTCAGTGTTTCATCAGTTCCATAACCAAGGTCCGGCCCGTAATGGTTGCCGTGAAGCTCAATATATTTTAAACCTGCCCCATTCAAACGAGCTGCCGATTCTTCAAGATTTTCGATACCAAATCCCCAATTGCTCCATGATAAATTCAGCCTTCTTTTCAACTTCTCAGGATGGTTTTTTTTAAGTTCATAGAACCTGTTCCTTATATTCTCACTTTTCAATTCATAGTTTTGTTTCTTCATAAATACTTAACCTCCTTTTATCTGACGATGCTTCTAAGTTAATGATATTTGGTAGTAGAATGTTATATTATCCGTTTCCCTTGAGCGGCATACCGGGATGATTCGGGCCGAAATGCTTGAGTATTACCATGGGTTCCCACCTGTTGCTGTTGGTTATCTCAACACCATTCTTTGCAGCCTGCTCACTCACAAAATATTCATCTGCACTCATTTGTCCAAATCTAAGCATAACAGAAGCTTCTGCATTATATACTCCAAACTTGCCATGCCCCTGTATGATGATGCATCCGTATGCGGCTTGGTCACTTGCTTTTATTGTCTGGCCAGGCATGATTGTCAATTCCTTTGCCCCAATATAATCATTTCCATATATAACCCATTTTTCTATATGCTTTTCATCCGAGTGATTGCATATTATTGGAGGTCTGAAGTATTTTTTCTTGTAGTGTGGGTCAATATTCTTTTCCCAGTCCATCAAATCCATTATATAATCCACATCTCTCTTTTTATCTTCGGGGCAGTTTTCCACCAGAAACTCATAAGGATATACCTCGTCCGCGGTAATATTTTCATATACGGAATTTACATCGCTGTTCCATTGTGGTTCATATGTCAGATACGAACCTGGTGCATGTAGTACCCCGGGAGGAGTATACCAGCCTGTGCCCAGCTCAATCCTGTAAGCCCGGGAAAGTTCGGTAATCCGTATATCACACTTTTCATAGTTTAATAGCCGTTCTCTTACCTGATCCCTTGTAACATCCGGTTCAAAACCGAAATAGGTATGAGGAAAAGTACCCGGATAATTGTTTAACTGAGGTGGATAATAGTATGATTCGGGTTTTCCCAGACGCCCTACACGAGCCGCTGCTTTAAAATCCAGATGCAGGTGATGAAAAAGTGGTTCCGCGTAGTCGAAAAATTTTGAATACATGGGCCATGTCCCATACTTTTCCTGAAGTTCCTGGCCAATTATTCCCTCTCCCAATTCTTCTACGGCATCTCTGAAGAGAAACCTGTCATTAATATTGTCTGAAGAAGCAACATAACTCATTCCCTCATCAGGAGGTGCCAATTTCCCGTTCATAGCCGGTATTACCGAGGAGAACCACCTTTCTTTTATGGAGCCTCTTTTTGTCCCCAAAGCATAATAGTCATCAGGATGAAGCCTCAGCCTGTGCCCTGCCTTTGAAAAACGTCTTGGGACAAAAACAGGTATAAGCCTTAAAATACCATTTCCTCTTTCAAATGTTTCACGTATGGTTCTTGACCTGTCCATATAAGACCTCCTTTGAAATTAGTATTAATGTTGTATCCAAATACTGACTTCTGGCTCCTCGCAGCCGTAGTACATACTTTTGGTTGCGGCCGGATGCTGCGGTATGTCTATATGCAATTAACAATTAAATTCTAAGCTAATTCTAAGCTAATTCTAAACTTTTTTGACTGGCAATAATATTAAATATCCTGTTTTTTGACTAAAGTATCCTGTCTTTTATAAAGAAAAATGGTATAATAGACACAGGTGAAGTATAATGGTTCAAATACCCGTTGAATTTAAAAATGAAACAATATTCAATAAACTCCCTGTATTGCTTTATGCAGGGCAGATCAGTGATGAGCCTGACTGGAAGTTTCCAAGCCATAAACATGATGACCTCAGTGAAATTATTTATATAAGCGAAGGCGAAGGGGAGTTTATTATAGGCAACAAGCTGTACCAGGGTAAAAAAGGTAATATACTCATTTATAACAGGGGTGTAATTCATGATGAAAAATCAAACCCGGACAATCCTTTGAAAACCTATTTCTGCGGAATAGGTAATCTGGAATTGAAAGGCTTGAATAAGGGATGTATAATACCGGAACATGTCGAACCAGTTATTAATGCAGATAATTATACACACAAAATTGAAACATATATATCTGAAATTTTTGAGGAATGCAACCTGCAGGTAATGGGTTATGAAACAATATGCCAGAACCTCCTGGTTTCATTGATTGTACTTATTCTGAGAATAGTCAATGTATTTTCAGAAAGCAGGGAAATCATTGAAAGATGCAGTCCATTGGGAAACAGAATAAAGGAGATAAAGGAGTACATTGACAGGAATTACACCAGGGATATATCCCTTGGACATATTGCCGACAGATTGTATATCAGCCAAGACTATTTATCCCATGTATTCAAGAATGAAACCGGTTATTCGCCAATCAACTACCTGATAAACAGAAGGGTTGGAGAAGCAAAAAAGCTTCTTCTCACAACCGATATGAGCATACAGCAGATTTCCCTCGAGGTAGGATATGAAAATACAGGCTATTTCAGTACGCTGTTTAAGAAAATAGCGGGGATATCTCCGGGAATGTTCAGGGACAAGAACAGATCCGGCAAAAGATAGTTTAACCGGTGCTAATTTCAGCAAGGCAAACGTGAAAGAAATGAGAATAGTTACCATAAAAATTCGGAATAAATTATTAAAAAATATAAATACTATCCATGTATAAAATCAATTTGATTAAGGAAGTGGTATTATGGATGAAGTAAACGAAAATCGAGAAAAAGTTGAAAACTTTACACTGATGCACTTTTTGGTAAGGCTTGTTAGCGGAGCAATTGTACTGGCAATCACGGCGTTCCTCACTCCCGGATTTACAATATCCGGACTGGTTCCTCTTATTTTTGCTGCAGTGATTCTGGCATTGCTGGACTATATTGTCCTCAAATTTCTGGGTGCGAATGCAACACCTTTTGGCAGGGGAATAACCGGCTTTTTGCTTGCTGCTGTGATTATCTACCTGACGAAATTCCTTGTGGTGGGTTACGATGTAACTTTACTTGGTGCAATTTTAGCCGCGCTTGTATATGGGATTGTGGACATGATAGTGCCGGGAAGGGCAATGTAATATTTAAACAACAAAATTATGAATTTATTTGGACTTGCACTCCGAAACTCTCTTTTTTAAAGGCGATGTAGTTCACTTATGAAGGTTTTATTTATGCAGATTTTATTTGAAGGTGTATATCAGAAACCTTATTCCCATTGCGACAAGAAATACTCCCAGAACCAGGATGATTATTCTGTACACCTTTATATTTATGAAGTTCCTGGTTTTGCTTATAAGGAGTGATACAAATACATACCAGGTAATGTCGGCTGTAATGTGCCCGAAATAAAACACAACTGCTCCAGGCACCCCGTAGGAATTATATGCGCTTGTAACAAGCCCGAGCCCTATTGCAGCCCACCATATTGCGAAATACGGATTGGACGCGCTTATGAATACTCCACCCAGTAAAAGGCTGCCATACTTCTTATCTTTTTGTTGTGAAAAGTTAATGGAGAAATCCTTCGAAAATGTGCTTTTTATCATTCCAATTCCCAAAAACAACAGAACGACTCCTCCAATAATCCCAATGACAGTTTGTGCAAATACTGTCTCCATGTAATTGGCTGCACCGAGAAGCAGAAATATGACAACAAAAAACTCAAGAAAAGAATGCCCTAATGAAACCAGAAGGCCGGTTTTACCTCCCTGTCTGAGGCTCCTGTCTATCGTGTAAGCAAGAAGAGAACCCGGCATAGCAGCACCTGAATAGGCTATAAGCATCGATTGTAAAAAAACGTGGAGCACCAATCATTTCCCCCTGTAACAAATGTCAAATCCGTTAATCATCATTTCCATATCCATCTTTAACGCATATTATATATTAACGCCGTGAAACATAAAATAAGGTGTTATTATTCTGTCATTCCTAAATAAGTATGAAAAGTTATAATTAAAATTCACTGGTTTGATATGGCAGAAATATCAGGGACAAAGGGACAGGCCCCTTGTCCCATATTTTACTCAATTTTGTTTCCGCAGTTGGGGCAGAATTTTGTTCCCGGTTTTAGCTTGTATCCGCACTGTGAGCAGAATCTTGCTTGCTGAGTGGTACTGCTGTCAACTTGTGTGCCCTGCTGAGGATTGGTCTGGGGATGTTCAGTTTTCTGGTCCTGTCCATACGGGTTCTTCTTTTTACCTATGTTTTTGATAATAAGAAACAGTACCAATATAACCACAAAAATCAGCAGGAACCTTGTAAGTATGTTTCCGCCCTCACCTTCATCCTGGCCTTTTTTGTTTGCCTTTGGTTCTCCCTCATAAGTAATTAAAGCTGTAATATTCCGACTTACCTTGAAGTCCTCTCCGTACAGTTCCCTGTCGGATTCACTCAAACAATCCTCCTCGGGTATATCAAGTCTTACATAATAATCTTCGCCAGCCCGACAGTCATATGAAAACCCATCATAATAATAAACTGAATCTGCATCATCCGGGTTACCCCCCTGGCCAATAATGACATCATCACCCTTGTTGTATGAATCTGAATATATGTCCCCTTTGCTGCCCTTGTTATGAAATATAACATTATATTTCTTATCAAGCAGTTCCATATGAACAGGACTTAAATGGCTTTGTATATTATCGTTAACATTTTCCTGCTCAACCTGTTGAAAGAAGCGGTAGCTCCCATCCCTGTCCGGGCTGAATATCAATACCATCCCACCTTCAACGACTTTTAATTTCTGCTCCTTGTCAGGTACAAGCATACCGGATCTACTGTTCTGTGCGAAATTTTCCATGGACTTGTCAATATCAAAAGACTGGGGGGTGGACAGGCTTTTCCCGGCACCTGCGGTTGATTCCTGACCGGATACCAGGGAAACACTTTGATTGGTTTCCAGGATACTCATGTCAACCTCACCTTCAACAAGCTTAACATTTACTGAACCGCTATCCACAGTCATTATAAATGAACTTCTTGAGCCACAAACAACATTGTAGTTGTCTTCCTTGTTTTTTGTAAACATTTTAGTAATGCTTTTTGCTGCATTTTTAGCCGTATCTGCATGGGATGTAATACATTGTATTGTCCCCTCATCCAGAAAACCAAGATATGATTTTTTGAATTCATCCCATTCCCTGGCTTCATTCCTTGCCTTGACCTTCTGAAATGTGGTCAGGCCTGCAAAAGTAAAGGTTGCTTTTGAACCGACAGTATGTAAACCCCCGCTGTCATTGGGAATGAAGCTGATGTTGGAGTCCTTACCGGTAAATATTTTATCGCCCGGTCTTAAGGTTACCTTCTTCATGTTTTCGCTGGTAAGCCTTACCCTTTTATCAGTACCGAATTTTCGGATATAAACCTCGCCTTCAAGCCTCAGGGGAGTTGCAACCTCATCATTCACTTCCTCCCTTTTGAGTGCTTTCTTGATTTCCTCCTGATTTTTATCTTTGTAAAATTCGCTTACAACCTGGTCATAGTTCAGTTCGTCATCATCATTGTTTTTTATTCCCTGGCCTGTAATGTTTTTTATAATATGGCCGTCAAAAAGTGCATCCTCCGCCTTTATTTCATTCTCATACTTTATTCCATTTATATTTACCGGAATCTCAATTGCATCCAATGTATCATCAGTACAAGTTGTACCGGTTGTGTTACCAGGTGTCTGTCTGCCATCTGAAGATGATAGCTCCACATCCTGTTTTACTATAATATACTCACGGGTTCCAAACTGGCTTGTACCATTGAATGCCACAGAGTATACATATGAAAAGCTTTCGCCGGGTTCATGTGTATCTGTAAACCGGTATTCAAGCTTTATTATATAAGCTACATTTCCATCGTTATCTTCCTTCTGCTCCAGTATTTCTTCAACGGCAGGTACTGTACTATAGCTTGCAATAGCTGTACCATCCCTGTATATGTGCATAAGTGGAGTCTTCAATTCCCCTCCGTAATTATAATACCACTGCTTCAGGGTTGCTGTAAATTCTATAACCGCAGTATTCGATTCCTCATCTACATAGCTCTTTTCAATATTGAAGGACTGTACTCCCCAGTTGTCCCCCTCAAGTGATTCACCTTCAGATTTCCGCTCCTCAGCCTTTGCCAGGTCATTTTCCAAGTCAGTCTGTGCAGCATATGATATGCTGAAACAATAAACTAAAATAAGAACAATTATCAATAATATTCTTAAAGTATTTCTTTTTAACAATTTGCATCCCCCTATCTCGTAAAATAATAAAATTGATACTACAGCAAAAAATAACTTTTCTATTAACCGGAGAATTTTTTGGCTTGTAGTAATAAACGCATGCTTTGCAATATTTTAATGGACTTATTTTTTTATTATAACTAAATAATTGATGTCGTGCAAATTATCCGTATAAGTTATTATTGTATGAAGTCCTTATATGATACTATTCAAGCCTTTCTCATCTACTTGGGAAAATATTTTCATGAAATACATAGCGTAGGGTTCTTAGAGGCTGTTTCTTAATAGTTTCACAAAACGGGGCTGTATTTCATTAAAAAAAATGTGTTATGATAGAGTAGGAAAGGAAAGGAAGGTTGAATATGAATAATCCTGTCAGAACATTTTCCGGAAGGGAATTAACTTCCAAAGATATTAATCAAATCAAATGGGCACGAAAAACTTACCCCAATTTGTCCAGAACTGAGTTAGCAGGTACAATATGTCAAATAATAGGTTGGACAACTAATTCCGGGAGAGCTAAATTGATACAGTGCAGTGCATTGTTAGAGGAAATGGAAAAGGAGGGTATTATAGATCTTCCACCTTTAAAAACAGAAATGAGAAGGAAAAACAGAGCAAAGGTACCGATTCTTAATTTAAAACCGGAAAAAGATATTAAAGGAACAGTTAAAGAATTTGAACCTGTCAAACTCATAATTGCAAATCCAGGAGAGGAATTAAAAAGATGGCGTTCATATGTGAACCAATACCATATACTAGGAGATAAGTGGGTATTTGGAAGCCGGTTGCAGTATTTCATCAAATCCGGGGATATGGAGCTCGGATGCATGCAGTTTTCAGCATCTGCCTGGTCATTGGAAAAACGTGACAAATGGATTCACTGGACTAAGGACGATAGAAAAGCCAGACTACATTTGATTGTAAATAATAGCAGATTTTTGATATTCCCTTGGGTACATATCAATAATCTGGCAAGTAAAGCTTTGTCTCTGGCAGTAAAACAAATTCAACAGGACTGGCTGAGGGAGTATTGTTACGCACCTGTTCTGCTGGAAACATTTGTTGATACTGAAAAATATCAAGGAATTTCCTACAAAGCAGCAAACTGGATTTACCTTGGGAATACAAAAGGAGCCGGCCGTACCGGTAGAAAATATGATTTATCCAGGAAAGCAATTTTTGTATATCCCCTGCAGGATGATTTCAAGGCCTGTCTCAAAGGAGAAAAACCATATAAGGTGGTAGAACCTTTATGAGTGAAAAAGTTATACTTGGACTACCTCTTGTGAACATTGTCGCGCGCAAACTTGTTGAACTTGTAAATATAGGATATAATATATATAAAATATATGTGGTACAACAATGGATGGTAACTTCAACAGGAATAAGGAATATGAAACAGAATGGCTGCAAGGGGGAAATAAAAAGGTTTTTGAAGTTGTTGTTACAGGTCAGAGGTAGGTGTGTGTAGACATTATTTATTTTTGTAAAATGTATTGCAGGAGGATATTTAAGAATGATAGGATATAAAAAATCGAGATATATAATAGGAACTGGCAGGCATTGGTTTTCAATAATATTTCTCATGCTTTCTGTAATGTTTTTTTTAGGTTCCGGTTTTTCAGGATGCAGCAAAGCATATAAAGATTCAGTTAAAGATTCGGTTAAAGATGAGAAAGTCCGGCCGTCGGAATCAACCGTTCAGAATTCAACAAAAATAATAAATGAGCCTGTTGAAAAGGATAATGAACCGGACGAAAAAACGGATACATCAAAAGAAGAAAATTATACAACAAAAGAAGAGAAAGATACATCAAAAGAAGAGAAATATACGGAAACCGAATCAACCACTGATGTGGATTTACTGTGGTGGGACAGATATTCAAGTGACAATTCGTTTGTATATAATACATATAATTTAAGACACGGTTCTGATTTTGAAGTAGAGGTATCTGATGGAGTTTTCTGGGTTCCTTCTGCTGTTTTGGGAAAATCAAAATACAACCATGACGATTTGAAAAATATTGTTAAAAATACTCCAAAGGAAAAACAGGGGAAAATAAGCAATTTATATGAAGCAATTCAACTTTTTCAAGTAAGCAATTTCAAGTCGGCAGATGATAATAGAAGGATACGGGAGGGAGATATCAATTGGGAACATCATAAACCGGGTTATCACGCCGTAAGGACAAATGAGGGATGCTGTGCAACCTCTTCGAACTGGCTGAATTATATATTGAAGGATGATTATGATGAAATCGGATTTCTTGCTTTTTCGCAGTCCAATGGTGGTGGGCATGTTTTAAATTACATAAGGGAAAATGGGTATTACTACCTGATTGATCTTACACATTACAGGGTTGATAATAAAAACACATCTCCTGAAACAGGAATTTTGTCTGATTATAATAATAGTGATTTCGTATTAGGGAATATACACAGGGTCAAGGACATAGAGAAATATGTGGAATATTTTATAAAAAACAGCAATGACCCTCCAAAAATATTTTTTGCTTATACTGCTGAAAATGTACTTCCTATAGACAGTGTAAATGAAAATGGGGTTATTTGGATAACATACCCTGAAGGTCATGATATAAAAATCATTTATGATGACCCTAACGACAATGTCTCTTTTTCAGTAGCCGAACCCCCGAAAAAGACATTTGACTGGGAGCAAATAAGCACATCTGATTTTGAGGATAGTGTTACAGACTTTTATGAAATGATTTTGAATGAAATTATTAATAAGGTTGAATCCCAGGGACCAGTAATATTAAATACAAAAACAGGACATAATTATCAAATTATTATGGGCAGATTATCATGGATAGAAGCTCAGTATTACTGTGAATCGCTTGATGGACATCTTGTTACACTGAATTCCAAAGAAGAGGATGATTTTGTCATTGAGGCTTTGAATCTTGATGACACAAGCAACAGCTTAAACTTCTGGATTGGAGCGACCAATATGTTGACCGGTGTATGGAGATGGGTGACAAATGAACCTTTTACCTACACCAACTGGTGTGAATGGTGCCCGGATAATTATAACAATGTAGAATACTGGGCACAGATCAGGCCAAACCTTAATGGACAGTGGAATGATGACAAAAAATCCAGCGGGTTTATTTGTGAGTGGGAAGACAGTAAAGTTGTACAGGGAATTACACCGGAAGAAATAGATTATAACTATATCATACCTGGATTCGAGAAGCAGGATGCCAGGTTTATTGCAAAAAACAGCGAACAGGTTCAGGCTATTGTTAAGATGACCAAGACGCCGGTACCTAATGATCCGGACAAATCTTATATAAGAATAACAGCTGATAGTGACACTGCATATTGGGTACCTGAAAACGGATACGATCAATGGTATTACACCTTTGTATTTCAGGAAGTAAATGGTGTGGGTTTAACAATAGAAGAAATCAAGGAAACGTATTATAGAGAAAAGTCGGGCGGACATTTTTTAAGGCATGATGAAGACGAAA
This sequence comes from uncultured Eubacteriales bacterium, assembly GCA_964486515.1. Classification (GTDB taxonomy): domain Bacteria; phylum Bacillota; class Clostridia; order Acetivibrionales; family CAZANH01; genus CAZANH01. The sequence continues at coordinate 1,809 of CAZANH010000549.1, read as the reverse complement.
TAAAAGAATGGTGGGGAGATAATTATATACCGGCAAACGGCTATAAAGTGCTTTTAGGTGGATCTACGAAATGTTCCACAAAATACACTGTATGGTCAATCAGAGGTATTGATGACAATGGAAACAGTGTTGAGTTCTATTACTGCATGACCATGTCACAGGAACCTTTATCTGCTCATAAGGATGCCATATTTAAAGAGGTAAATGAAGCAAAAATGGGAACGGCCCCTGTTGAAGGACAGCCTTATGTACGGATAGTTGCTGACTATAATCCGGCACATATAGACACAACTACCAATTCCTATTATTACAAAATTGTTTTTGAGGAGACAAACGGAATCGGAATTAATATTGAAGAACTGCATACTGTACCGTATTCGGATAAAGGAAGGGGATATTTTAATATATATAAGGGTGAGGAACTTGAAAAAGTATTGGGGACGGTTTATCTTGAACCGTATTCGTTTGTGAGCTTTACCGGAGGGTCAACTAATAGTCAAACGGCAAAAGAATTAAAGCATTTGGTTTTTATTCTAAAAGGTAAGGACGACAATGGTAATGGTGTGGAATTCAAATACTGCCTTGACTTTACGACTGACGAAATCCCCGAAAAAATTTATGCTCGTGAAAATTATAATTATGATACGCATAATTTAAGATATGGAGCGGATTTCGAAAAGCGTGTTACCGGTGGTGTATATTGGGTCCCGGTAAACACACTTGGGAAAAGCAGCTATAAAAATGATGAAATTGCAGAAATGGTTAATAACAGCCCGGAAACAAAAGCATCTAAGATTGATACTTTATACGAAGCGCTGCAGTTATTCCAGATAAGCAATTTCAAAACAGCAAATGATAACCAAAAGATACGGGAGGGAGATATCAATTGGGAACACCATAAGCCGGGTTATCACGCTGTAAGAACAAATGAGGGATGCTGTGCAACTTCTTCAAACTGGCTTAATTATATATTGAAGGACGATTATGAAGAAGTAGGTTTTATTGCATTTTCAGAGTCTGACGGCAGCGGGCATGTATTTAACTACATAAAACATGGCGGATATTATTATTTCATTGACCTTACCCATTACAGGCTTGATTTTATGAGAGGAACTTCCGTGGAAACCGGTGATGTATTGGACTATGTCGGTTCAGACAGGGTTGCTGGGAATTTGCACAAAACAAAAAGCATTGATGCCTATATAGCATACTATAGAAGTCTGGCCAATGATCCACCGGAAATGTTCTTTATGTACACAGCTGATAATTGTCATCCTGTGGATGGTGTATATGATAAAAAGGATGACAGTATATTCATAACATACCCTGAAAATCAGGGCATAAATGTTGTATTTGATATAGATGGGGACAATTTATTCTATCGCTTTACAGCGCCGCCTCAGAAGCAATATGATTGGAACAGCTTGCCGTCACATGTATTCCATGCGATACTTCCGGAGCCTTAATAAATTTCTTCATTATCCGCACTCCGGATTCTATAAGAGATACACCCCGTTAGGGGTGTATCTACTCGACCAAACTCTCTATTACAATTCACAGCCCTTATCATCTAGTTGAAGAAATATTTTTATGAAATATATAGAGTAAGGTTCTTAGAGGCTGTTTGTTAAGCAATGTTAAGGTCAAATCACTGTTTGAGTTGAATGCATTCCCGTAATATTTTAAAGCATTCAACGAGCCTTGCTTCTACTGTCTATAACCATCAGGTAGTTGTAGACGAAATATATGTAAATTTATATAATTGGTTAAAGGGAAAGAAATGCAGGCCTTTGACATCACCATTCGATA
>CAZANH010000548.1:0-2607 GCA_964486515.1 uncultured Eubacteriales bacterium | reverse complement strand
GAAAGAATGGATAAGCATGATACTGGAATATTTACATATCATTGGTGTAAAGATTGTGGTAAAACGTTGTATATGACAGATACTGAAAGAGAGGTGATTGAATGAGTGATTTTGTTTATGGTATGATTGTTGGAATGGGTTTAATGAGTTGGTGTACTGCTCTATGGGTTTATTTTTTAATGAAAACGGTTTTAGGGTGGAATTTAATTGAAAAATTTAAAAGATGATTTGGAACGTAGGTATAGGATAAGTTGTCTCGAAGGTGAGATTTATTTATGGCAGTTGTATATTTTGAATCATCCTGATGAGGATGTTGAGTGTTATAAGAATGCTATTGCTGAGAATTTGAATTTGTTGGCTGAGTTAAAAGGTGATTGAATGAAAAAATGGATTAAGCAATTATTTGGTTTTGGGGGGATATGGTTATGTCCTCAATGTGATACTGTAAATATGAATGGCAGAGTGTATTGTGGTTTATGTGGTAGGGTGATTGAATGATGTGGGTTGATAGTGATACTTTCAGTATGATAATAATATTATGTTCTATAACTTTTGTTTTACTTTATTTTTTTACTTGTATTGTTATTTATTCTATTGAAGATTATTTAAAAAAGATAGGTGATTAAATGAATGAAGAAAGCAGTATATCAGCAGTAATAATGCTATTCTTTGCAACAATCATTTGTTATGCTATAGCATATTTTACACAAGGGACTATTGTTTTTGTATTTATTTTATTATTAGCAGTAATACTAACAATACCTTGTTTGATAATCTTATATGCGTGGTTTGGACCTTGCGATCAATAAAAACAAAACCATATTATACAAAGAAGCAGAAAAGAAATAAATTGGAGGGTAGAATACTAAAATCATTTTTGGTAGTAACAATACTTCTTTTATCAAGCCTTTCTTTAACTGCAATACAACAAAAAAGATACGACATAGATAATTATCATTGTGTACACATGTCTGATGAAGTAAAAGCATTTTTTGACTTTTTAGGTTTTGAAACAAGATTGATGACCGGGATCCGAACAAATGACCAGGGTGAATTAAAAGCACATAGGTGGGTACAAATAAAAATTCCTTTGTTAGGATGGCAAGACTTTGAAGCAACAACATTAACATTTTCAGATACTAGTAAACACTATTATGTTTATAAGATAATTGAAGATGATAGAATACTGGATTTTCCATTATTTGATTGAAAAACTTGTAAAATATTTATGAATACTATATTACTTATATGTTGTATTATGCGAAACCTTATAAAGCATTACAACAATACATAAATTGGAGCGATCAAATGAAAATTGTATTGGAAAAAGAAAAAAAAGAAACCGAAGCAAAAATGAAAACATTGGATGAAGCATTACCTTCTTTATCCGCAGAAACAAGAAATCTCTTAATCAAGGAGATAAAAGAGATCAAAAACAAATTAACAATATTGGATATGAAACAAAAAAGAATAGAAAACATATATAAGGAGCTATAAAAATGGGTTGGAAAAACATAAAGAAACAAGCAATAATAAATGAAATGGATAAAATGTTCCCGGGACAAAGAAAAGAAATAATAACAAGTCGTTATTGTTTGAAATGCTGGAGCACGTATGACATGTGTGAATGCGACAAAGAGAACGTATTCATAGATTAAAATCAGGGGGAGTTTAAAAAAATGAGAAAGAGAATAGAAAAATGCAAAAAATGTGGAAAAGAAATAAGGCTGTTTTATACAGGAAACCATGAATCTTATAAACGTAAACAAGGGATATATCATTGTGAGGGGTGTATGTATGACTGATTATAATTTAGCAAAGATTTTCAAGAGAGTGGAAGAGTATAAAGTTAGCAACTGGTTTGAAAACGGAATGTTGCAATTCAAATTACGCAGATTTGGAAAAAAGAACTTTATATACTACAAATTTGAAAACATAAAACCTACAGAATGGTGTGACGTGTATTTTCTAGACAAGGATAGAGGTATACTAGCAGTACAATATACCAAGGAGATTGAATAATGCAATCAACATTATATTCAGTACCTAGCGCACACGATACGGAAAAACGTTATCATCCTAAATTTGACGGAAAAAACTGGGTATGCGATTGCAAGCATTATGAAATATATAAAACAGATTGTAGGCATATATTACAACAGAAAATAGAAACAGAGCGATGGCAACCGAGAGAGTTTAGCGGACCTGCTTATGAACCTGTAGTCGATGAGATAAGACTACAGAAGCAACAAGCCCGTATATTCAGTTTAATGTGTGATGGAGAGTGGAGAACACTACAGGAGATACAAGAGGCAACCGGAGACCCACAGGCTTCCATATCCGCGCAACTACGTCATTTTAGGAAGAAAAGATTTGGATCGCATATTGTAGATAAACGCAGAGCCGAAGATGTTGATGACGTTAAAGGATTGTGGGAATACAAACTAACGGTAAATGAAGATTGTAAAGTGGAGTGTGATTTAGAGTAATGTTAGATATAAATAAGATATATAACATGGACTGCATAGAAGGAATGAAACTCTTAGATGACAATAGCATTGATGCAATAGTTACAGATCCGCCATATTCTTTAGGGTTTATGGGTAA
>CAZANH010000547.1:0-2843 GCA_964486515.1 uncultured Eubacteriales bacterium | reverse complement strand
ATAAAAGGATATACACCCAAGTCCCTTCTGTTATCTTTTTCTGAAAATACCGGAAAGCATCGGTCCCAATGATGAAAATCCAATGACAAATGCCCATTCGTTTATTGAAAGAGCTGCTGTTTTAAATACAGGCTGAAGGAACGGCAGGTATACAACCGCTAAAATCATGGCAGTTGAACAAGCTACGGCAAAAATAAGAAATATATTATTAAAAAACGATATTTCAAGTAATGTCCTTTTCTCAGACTTGCATTCAAAAACATGCATAAGCTGTGCCATGACAAGTGTTACAAAAGCCGCAGTCCTTGAGAGCACAAGATTGCCTGTGAAATATTGTACGCTGACGAATACGGCAAGTGTACTTATGGCAATTAATATTCCTCTGAATATTATGAGGCTTGTAAGTCCACCTGAAAAAATACTGTCCTTCGGATTTCTTCCTGCACCCCTCATCAAATCTTTTTCTCCCGGTTCAAGTCCCAATGCAATAGCAGGAAGCCCATCAGTTACAAGATTGACCCATAGTATCTGTATCGGTAGCAATACAACGGGCAGTCCTATAAGCATACCTATAAACATTGTCAATACTTCTCCAATGTTGCAGGAAAGCAGATATCTTATGAATTTTCTTATATTGTTATAAATAACCCTTCCCTCTTCAACTGCTGCAACAATCGTTGAAAAATTGTCATCCATCAGTATCATTGCTGATGCTTCTTTTGTAACATCCGTCCCGCTTATTCCCATAGATATCCCTATATCTGCTTCTCTCACGGCAGGTGCATCATTTACACCATCTCCTGTCATTGCAACAATGTGCCCCAGTCTTTTAAGCGCTCTCACTATGTCTAGCTTATGCCGGGGTGATACTCTGGCATACACCGAAGTATTTTCAACCTTTCTTAAAAACTTATTTTTATCAATCCTGTCAAGTTCCAATCCTGTCATAATAATATCTCCCCTCTGCAGTATCCCCGTCTCTTTTGCAATTGCAGAGGCAGTTTCCCGGTGATCTCCGGTAATCATAACAGGTTTTATGCCTGACAGCCTGCACTTTAAAACTGCATCTGCGGCTTCCTTCCTTGGAGGATCATACATTCCTGTCATCCCCGCAAAAACAAGGCCGTTTTCCGCATCATCAGTGTTGACAATACTGCTGTCACAAACTTTGTAAGCCATTGCGATTACCCTTAGAGCATTTCTTGCCATGGAGTCATTTGCTGCAAGTATATTATGCTTTAAATTATCACTCATATCTTTTATTTCATCATTGTAAAGTGCATATTTACACATTTTACATACAACATCTGCCGCACCCTTTGTAAATAAATATGTCTTTTCTTTTTTATCCCTGCACATTACCGTCATATATTTTTTTTCCGGATCAAATGGAATCTCATCCACTCTTTTATATTCCCTGTCAAGTTTTTCTTTCGTTATTCCCTGATTTGCAGCAGCAACAAGTATTGCAGCTTCCGTAGGGTCACCTCTGGTTTCCCATTCCCCGCTTTTACTGTCTTTAAAAACTGTTGTATTGCTGCAGAGGCTTCCTGTTTTTAATACCATTTCGGCAGTAAGGTTTTTTGCAATTCCTCTGTCTTTCATATCAAATATTTTCCCAAGTGTAAATATTTTACTCACAGTCATTTTATTCTGTGTAAGCGTTCCTGTCTTATCGGAGCAAATCACACTTGCACAGCCAAGAGTTTCTACTGCCGGAAGCTTTCTTACAAGGGCATTCTTTTTCAGCATTCTTTGTACACCAATAGCCAGTGCTATTGTAACAACTGCAGGAAGCCCCTCAGGTATTGCTGCTACTGCAAGGCTCACACCTGCAAGAAACATTGTAAAAATGTCCTCTCCCCTCAAAATTCCTGTCAATGATACAATTGCACATATTATAAGGGCTCCATAGACAATATAGCGTCCAAGATATTCAAGTTTTGCCTGCAAAGGTGTTTGTACATCCTGTACATCATTTATCATTCCTGCAATTTTTCCCATTTCGGTATCCATACCGGTTGCATTTACAAAAGCTTTTCCTCTGCCGGTAGTTGCTATAGTTCCCATATATACCGAGGATTTCCTGTCAAATTCTCCTGCTATATTGTTATTCAAATCATCCGTTTTTTTTTCTACCGATACAGACTCACCTGTAAGAAGTGATTCATCAACAGTCAGTGCATAGCTTTCAACGAGTATGGCATCTGCAGGTATTCTATCCCCTGCTTCAATCAGAATAAGATCTCCCGGAACAATTACATCGGCCGATATCAGAGTTTCATTCCCATCCCTTATTACTTTTGCAATTGGTGCAGAAAGCTTCCTCAAGGCTTCCATTGTTTTTTCCGTCCTGTATTCCTGTATAAATCCCATAAAAGCATTCAATATGACTATTGCCATTATCGCAAATGCTTCAACCATTTCACCAAGAAATATCGATAAAATGGTTGCCGCAATAAGAATCAACACAATAAGCTGTCTGAACTGATCGAAGAATAGTTTTAATACGGGAATCTTTCTTCCTTCGGAAATAATATTTTTCCCATATTTTAAAAGCCTTTTTCCAGCCTCTTTATTTGAAAGCCCTTTTATATATTCCCCCGCCAAAATAATCACCCCTGATTTTCCCTTGTGTGTATTCATATTCAAAAAAAAACGGAGTTATTACATTATTTAAGGGGATGGCTTGAATATATTTAAAAATCTTATTATAAGCAAAACCTGCCATTACCTGACGTCGGGTTCAAATATTACCCCGGGCCCATATGAAGCAAGGCCAACCATTATGTATTGGTTTATACACACATCATCAACACTGCGGGCAAATGCCCAAAGCCTTT
>CAZANH010000546.1:0-2180 GCA_964486515.1 uncultured Eubacteriales bacterium | reverse complement strand
TCTGTTCCTTTGTTCCGTATACGGAATACGCTCTGCCATAATCTCCTGCAGTATTCTAAATAGGGATACTTTGCAATAAACCTGCCACATGGGATTTTGTTCTTCATATATGTCTACCATATTTTTAAAAAGATTTTTTATGTAATCATGGTTTTTTATTTTTAATAATTCAGGAATTGAAAATGTATTATTAAATACAGGGTCTTTTCTTATATAATTTTCCATGGGAAGTTTTTCTTTGTACAATAGGTAATTCAATCCGGTTACCAGTTTGTTCAAATTGCCAACATCATTCCTGTAACTGAAATCGAAATGAACCCAGATAATTTCTGGAGGATTATTTTCATCCATCCATAAGCTGTGTGGCAAGTCAGGTTTTATAAGTATGAGAGTTTTCGGCGTAATTTCATACTTTCTATCCTCAATATTGATATATGCCTTGCCCTTGATACAATACATAAATTCATGGTCATATATTTTCCTCAGCCTGTTTTTCCACGAATTGCAGTTTTGTTTACCTGCTTTTCTCACACAGGGACATAATTCTTCAAATGTCATATTTATTTTACCGCTCATATTACTCGCCACCGTAACAGTTCAAATTTTTATTCAGTACAATTTTATTATAACAGCATTACATATCCACATTCAAATATTTATAACCGAATAATGCAAATAAATTCCGTTTTATTTCATTTAAACAGAAGCCATGTTTTTGTATAATTAATATTAAAGATGATAAAGAAGGGAGAACACAAATTGAAAAAACCAAATATATTACTTATTACAAGCGATCAGCAGCACCATAATACAATAGGTGCATTCAATAATGAAATATCAACACCCAATCTTGACAGACTTGTAAGGGAAGGCACAACCTTTAAAAGGACATACTGCCCCAATCCCACCTGTACTCCTACAAGGGCATCCATTATTACGGGCAGATACCCCAGCCAGCATGGTGCATGGGCATTGGGAACAAAACTTTCCGAATCCGAACATACCGTGGGTGAGGATTTTCAAAATACCGGATACCGTACCTGCCTTATAGGCAAGGCACACTTCCAGCCTCTTCAATCAACAGAGGAATTCACCTCCCTTGAATCCTACCCGATACTTCAGGATACTGAATTCTGGAAGAATTTTAATGAAGATTTCTACGGATTTGAGCACTGCGAACTGGCAAGGAATCATACAAACGAAGCTCATGTCGGACAGCACTATGCTCTCTGGCTTGAAGAAAAAGGTTGTAAAAACTGGAGAGATTATTTTCTACCTCCTACAGGAAATATGGATATATCAAAAAAACATACCTGGGATATACCTGAGGAATATCACTATGATGCCTGGATTGCAGAGAGGACAAATGCAATGCTTGAAAATTATAAAAAGAATGATGAAAATTTCTTTCTCTGGGCAAGTTTTTTTGACCCGCATCCTGCATATTTTGCCCCCAAGCCATGGGATACGATGTATAACCCTGACAGCATAACCACACCTGAAATTACAGAAGGCGAACATTACAAAAACCCTCCTCATTTTCAGTTGACACAGCAGATTAATCCGGATTTTTCTCCTTATAGGGAGTCAGGACAGGCTATACATGGATTTCATTCCCATATTCATAATAAGGAGGAACTTAAAAAGGATATTGCCATATATTATGGAATGATAAGCCTTATGGATAAATACATAGGATCGATACTTGACAAGCTTGACGAATTGAATCTTGCAAATGACACAATCGTAGTCTTTACAACTGACCACGGGCACCTTTTCGGACAGCACGGACTGATAGCCAAAGGGGCATTCCACTATGAAGACCTGTTAAAGCTTCCCTTTATGGTGAGATATCCCGGAAAAATCCCCGCAGGCAGAATATCCGATTCGATGCAGTCACTTGTAGACCTTGCTCCCACCTTTCTTGATATGATCGGCACCAAAATACCAGGGAGCATGTCGGGCATATCCCAAAGATGCGTTTGGACGGGAGAAAAGGAAAGCCTGAGGAACCATATAATATGTGAAAATCATCATGAACCAACAACAATACATCTTAAGACATATGTAAACGAAAGATATAAAATAACCGTTTACTACAACCAAGAATACGGTGAACTCTATGACCTGGAAAACGACCCGAATGAAATCAACAACCTGTGGGATAATCCCGACTGCAA
>CAZANH010000545.1:0-2529 GCA_964486515.1 uncultured Eubacteriales bacterium | reverse complement strand
CCTTTCAAAGGATTTTGCCCGTTCAATTGGATCAAGCAGCCCATTAATCGTAACCGCGTCCGTAATACCTGCTTTTTCAAGATTATCAACCTGGTCCTTCATTAATGACTGCAAAGGTGAAATGACTACCGTCAACCCCTTTATACTTACACCACTCATTAAGGCAGGCAATTGAAAAGTAACAGACTTTCCCCCTCCGGTGGGAAAAACCGCCAGCAGTGATTTGTTTGCAATAGCCGCCTTGACAGCCTTTTCCTGCATCGGTTCACCTTCATATGTTTTAAAGGAATCAAACCCAAAGAAACGCTTCAATCCCCTGTGAGCATCAAGAGCCTTGCTGCAGTAAGAACAACCACTTAAGCAAGGGTTGTTTCTGAGTAAGAACATTATGTTGTCAACCGCAGGGTAATTTTTCAACACCCATGGAGGGGTGATTGAGTAACGGTCGTCTGTATTTATCAAAGCAAGGCAGTATGACAATTCAACCGGATGTTCCGATATTATTTTTGTAAGGTCTGCGTTGTCACAAATCTTCGAATGGAATTTTTCACGAATTATTCCCTCAATATTTTCTTTGGCAATATTTACTTCATCAATATTTGCTTCATCGGCTTTATACCCTGTAAAACTGAAGAATGTGCCAAACTCCCTTATGTCCTTCAATAGAAAATAGTAAATCTGCTTCAGCCTGCCGTCTGTATGTTTGAAAGCTGTTACCTCGTCAAAGAAAAGGTCTTTTGCTTTTATTGAATCATTCAAAGGATTGTTGGTTTCTTCCGTTTGAAGTTTATCATCCTTCAGCAGAGAATGATAAGGCCTCTTCGGAAACAAAAGCGGTGAAAAAAACAGGGTGTCAATAACGTTTGAACTGTCAATACCGGCGTCAATAATGGCATTTTTAATATATTTTAAATCATGTCTGAATATATTATGGCCGCAAACAAAATTCGTTCCACGCAGGAATTCAATAAAACCGGTAACGGAGTTTGAATGAAACACGCCGCCGTTTTCCCTGATACCTCCGATATCAATAATCTTTCCGCTCTTTTGTTCAATTTCGGTATCAATAAAAACAATTCTGTCCATTTTCTTCCTCCGCACTTTAATTATACCACTTGAGTCAGGTAGCGTAAAGATAACTTTGCGTTGTCAAGGGGACGGGGTTACTGACACCTTCTTATTGTGACAGTAAATTTTCTGGATGAGAGGGACCCGTTTATTATTTTCTCAAATTATCACATTATTCTGTCTTGTGTCCCATATATATTCGATAGATACTATGCTTTTCTGTTCGTCTATGGTAAACAAAAGTGTATAACGGTCAACAATCATGTGACGGTACTGAAAAGCCACATAAGCTGCTTCGAACACCGAACACCTATGTGGAAATTTTGAAAGAGAAGTGAATGCTTTTTTAAAGCTTTCATACAGATTTTCAGCTGCTGTTATGCTTACCTGAGATAAAAATGTAATATGCTCAAACATCATCAGTTTTGCAGAATCATTAACGATCACGCTGTAGATTTTTTCTGTTTCATTCATGGCCTAACGCCTTAGCTTTGTCAATAATTTGGTGCATTTCCCCCAAAACCTCGGATGCATTTGTGTAATGCGCACGACCGGTAACCTTTTCCGCTTCTATTCGCAGAAGGTCTTTTTGGATTTTTAAACTGTTCTGCTGTTTACTATACGATTCAATCGACATTACGACCAGTTCGCCCTCACCGTTGTTTGTGAGAAAAACAGGCTCATTGCTTTTAATGCAAAAGTCAGCAACCTTACGATAATTATTACGTAATTCAGCAGATGATTTTATAACCATATTTATTTCTCCTTTCCTATTTATAGCTGAATTATAACGTAGTTTTGTTATAATGTCAAAAAAATTGAGTTGTCCCCTTTAAACATCATGGCTAACCAGCTGAGCTGCATAAAATAAAGCAGCGTTAATATCTTCTTTTTCAAGATCAGGATAATCTTCAAGTATCTCATTTACACTTACATCAGAAGCCAGTGCTTTCAGAATTTGGTCAACTGTAATTCTCATACCTCTGATAACAGGTTTGCCAACCATTATTTCAGGATTGACTGTAATTCTTTCTAGTAAGGCTTTCTCACTTGTCAAATAAATCACTCCATTCATTCAAACAATAATTACTTATCTATATATAGTATAACATTTAATAACTGAAATGAGAATATGATAATAGAAATTTTTAAATTAGACATATAGTATAATACGATTATAATAATCTTACAATATATTAATTATGTGCCTTTATGCATAGAGAGTTTAAACTGGGTTGGGGTTTTGCCCGTTTCCTTTTTAAACAGCCTTGAGAAATAGTTTGCATCGGTAAACCCCACGGCTTCTGCTGCTTTTGCAACTGACATTTCGGAATCAAGCAGTTTTTCAGCAGCGACAGCTATTCTCATGGAAGTAAGATAAGCTGATGGTGAAAGGCCTGTGAGCTTCTTGAAAATTCTCGTATAATGGTCGGTGCTGTAGCCCGCTGCTTTAGCTATTGC
>CAZANH010000544.1:0-3022 GCA_964486515.1 uncultured Eubacteriales bacterium | reverse complement strand
TTAAGCATTCAACGAGTTTGATTTGACATGTAAGGCTGAACTTACAGCCACTTGAACTTGTAGCGTTCATTTCAGGAAAATATTCTTCAAGCTAAGAGGGCGCTGTGAATGGTAACAAATAGTTGTGTAACCTATGAATATTATTCCCCATAATATGTAGTATATATCAGTTACAAAAATGGGGGAATTGTTATGTTAAAGTCAATAATTCAAATTATGGGAACAATATGTGCTATATACGGTTTTTATTGTATCGTCCTTTTTGTATCACAAAGCATAAGGAGGATAAATAACCATATTAATTATAAAACTATTATGACACTTGTAGTAAAAGATCAGGAAGATACTGTAGAGGGTATAGTAAGGACTGTATTTAATGAGGACTTAACATCAAAGGTATTGTCGCCAGGAAGGTTGGCTGTTTTTGATGCAGGTTCATCCGACAGGACTTTGGATATATTGTATAGATTAAAGAGGAATTATCCGCTAAATATTATTACATACGATAAGGACAAAAAACAGGTCTATTTATATTGAAGAATGTTTTTCTGAAATAGATAGCGAAGGACACGAAGAAGCTGTAGCCTCTTGAAGAGTGTAGTGCTTTTTCAGAAAGATATTTCTTCAATTGGTATATAAGGGGGTACCTGAAAAGTTCTGAACAGTCAAATTAATTGTTTATCAGGTTTTTGACGATATAAATATAATGTAGGGTTATAATTTTGTCATTCCTATGTTGTATTATATAAGAAGGTGGCTTTTTATGGCAGGAAAGCTTGTTAAGTTGCTATTTCCTCAAAAATGTATATTTTGTGGTAAAATAATTGATTATGAAAGTGATATTGAAATATGTAAAACGTGTTATAAAAAAATTCCTTTTGTAGATAGAATCAACTACGAGCTGGGTTTTACGAGGTATTATGACAATCTTATATGTCTTTGTAAATATTCAGGTATTATAAAAGAATGCCTTATAAAATTTAAATTCTATGAAAAGGTAGCCTGTTATAGGGTGCTTTCAAAGTTAATGGCAGAAAAAATTAAAAAAGTGTCAAACAGTAAAAATTATGATATGATAATGAGTGTGCCTCTTCATAGAAAAAAACGGAAACTAAGAGGATACAACCAGTCTCTTTTGGTATCGAGGAGTATTAGCAAAAGGACAGGAATACCTGAACAATCATTATACCTGAAAAAGGTTAGGGAAACTGAAAGTCAGAGCCTTCTTACCAGGGAAAAAAGGTATTTGAATGTAAAGGCTGCATTTAAAATAAGCAGGCCAAAAGAAATAAAAGGAAGGTCGGTACTCATTGTTGATGATATCTTTACAACAGGCAGTACAATAAACGAGTGCGCTAGAGTTTTAAAAGAGGCAGGAGCATCGAGAGTCACTGCATTGGTTATTGCTTCGGGAAGAGTATAAAAAAAGGAGTGGGTTTTTACATATGGCAGACGTAAGAAATTGCTTGTGGTGTGGTAAAATATTCAATTATGTAAGTGGTCCTGTTATTTGTCCGGCATGCAGAAAGAAGGACGAAGAGGATTTTAAAAAAATAAAGCAGTATCTCTATGATTATCCAAGAGCATCTATTTCCCAGATATCCAGCAATCTTGAAATAAGTGTCAAGAGAATAAAGGAATATTTGAGGCAGGGAAGATTGGAAATAATAAACAATGACAACAATATATATCTGGAGTGTCAAATATGTGGCAAACCTATAAAGAGTGGGAAATATTGTGAAGATTGTGAAAGAAAACTGCAGATGAGATTCAAAAATACGGCGGATAACATAAGAAATAAGTCACAAACGGAAAATAAAAGTAATAAATCTGAGTTTAGATACCATAACAAGTATTAATGCTTTACCTTAACTTTCCGATATAAATGTTGCAGATATTTATATGCCGATATATTTATTTAAATAAATAATTTTAGGAGAGTGAATGTTTTAAAATGAGAATACCTGAGAATTTACCAAAGATAACGGGAATTTACAATAAACAAAAACAGAAAAACAGTTTTGATAAAGCAGTTGAAAATTCTTCAAAAGAGGATATTATATCCATTTCCGATAAGGGAAAAGATTTTCAGACTGTAATGAAAGCTCTTAAGAGTATTCCGGACATCAGACAGGACAAAGTTGAAAAATTATCGAAGCAATACCGTAGGGGAAATTATGATGTAACTGGTAATGATATAGCGGAAAAGATAATTGATTCAATATTTGATAAAAAGATTTAACGTTAGAAATTAAGAGAATAAAGCAGTATAGGTGGTGTTTGATTTGAATACTGATATTGTACGGAAACTCATAGATATTCTAAAAGGAGAGGCAGATGTATATAGAAATATTCTTGACATGGGAAGAAAGAAAACGGATGTTATAGTTGAGGGGCGAATTCAGGAGCTTGAAGCAATATTAAAAGTTGAACAAAAGTTAATAGGAAAAATTGCTATTATTGAAAACAACAGGGAAGAGACAGCTGAAAATCTGGCTGCAGAGCTTGGATTAAATACAAAGAACAATGGAATTAACGAAATCCTGACTCACCTTGATGTAAAACAGGCAAATGAACTTGAAAAATACAGGGAGAATATGATAAACATATTTGATGAAATAAAAAAGATTAATGAGCTTAATGCAAGGCTTATTAAAAATTCTTTGGATTATATTGATTTTTCAATTAATCTTCTGGCAGATGCAGGTTTGAATAATGATTCGGGAAACTATAACAGTTCAGGTGAAACAGGAAACAGTATATCAAAACGAAATTTTATTGATGCGAAACTTTAATTTATCAAGAAAATAAAAAGAGGTTAAACAGAGAATATGTCTGTAAATTTTGGTGGTTATGAAATAGCAAGAACAGGAATGTATGTAAATGAAAGAGGCCTTGATGTAACAGGGCATAATATATCCAATGTTAACACACCGGGTTTTGTAAGGCAGCAGGCTGTTATTTCATCACACCCCAGCCGCATTGAGTATGCAAAGTATGGGATAAATCAGTATGGACTTGG
>CAZANH010000543.1:0-11094 GCA_964486515.1 uncultured Eubacteriales bacterium | reverse complement strand
TTCAACGAGTTTGATTTGATATGTAAGGCTGAACTTACAGCCACTTGAACTTGTAGCGTTCATTTCAGGAAAATATTCTTCAAGCTAAGAGGGGGCTGTGAATGCTGTAAATAGTAACTATTGTGTCAGTGAAAGTAAAAAGATTATAAATAAGAAGGATTTTTAAACTTAATGTAGAATATTAAGGAGAGGTATGAAGGATATAAAAGAGTAATGCGGGATTGCGGGATTTTTGCATACCAATCGATGATATAATAGTAAAAGATGACTGAGGCTAAAAACAGAACTGACTGTATAATGAAGGTAATTAAAAAATTTAAAAAATATAATATTAATATTGTGTAATCGTATGCATAATCAAGAAAGGAGATTTACAATGGCAGATGTAAGCAGTCTTAAAACAAATAAGCCTTTAAACAGGCTTAAGGGGGATATGCCCAAAATCGGCATACGTCCGACAATTGACGGAAGAAGAAAAGGGGTACGGGAATCCCTTGAACAACAGACAATGAATATGGCAAAAGCTGCAGAGGAGCTTATTACAGAGAACCTCAGACATTCAAACGGGCTTCCCGTTGAATGTGTTATTGCCGACACATGTATTGGAGGCGTAGCAGAGGCGGCAATGGCTGACGAGAAATTTAAGAAGGAAGGTGTAGGAGTTTCTCTAACCGTAACGCCGTGCTGGTGTTATGGTTCTGAGACAATGGATATGGATCCCCTTACTCCTAAAGCGGTATGGGGCTTTAATGGGACTGAACGACCCGGTGCAGTATACCTTGCTGCTGTTCTTGCAGCCCATAATCAGAAGGGGCTGCCTGCGTTTTCGATTTACGGAAGAGATGTACAGGACCTTGGTGATACGGATATACCTCAAGACGTAAAGGAGAAAATCCTGAATTTTGCAAAAGCAGGGTTGGCTGCTGCAAGTCTTAAAGGAAAATCCTACCTGTCGATGGGTTCGGTATCAATGGGCATTGGTGGCTCATCGGTAAACCCGGATTTTTTTCAGAATTATCTTGGAATGAGAAATGAATATATTGACATGTCCGAATTCACAAGAAGAATCGATGAAGGTATCTATGATGCGCAAGAATTTGAAAGGGCATTGAAATGGACTAAGAAAAACTGCAAGGAAGGACCGGATAACAACCCGGAGCAAATACAACAGCCAAGGGATATAAAGGATAAAAACTGGGAAACGGTAGTTAAAATGTCCCTTATAGCGAGGGACCTTATGACAGGCAATACGGTACTCGAAGAGAATGGATTCGGGGAAGAAGCACTTGGACATAATGCCATTGCCGCAGGTTTTCAGGGGCAGAGGCAATGGACAGACCATTTCCCTAATGGAGATTTTATGGAAGCTGTGTTATGTTCATCCTTTGACTGGAATGGTATAAGGCAGCCATTTATCCTGGCAACTGAAAATGACTCCCTGAATGCTGTAGTTATGCTTTTCGGGCATCTGCTTTCAGGTACTGCTCAGGTTTTTGCCGATGTGCGGACATATTGGAGCCCTGATTCAATTAAAAGGGTAACAGGGAAAAAACCAAAAGGGCTTGCGGAAAACGGATTCATACACTTGATAAACTCAGGGGCGGCAGCCCTTGACGGTACAGGAGAACAAGTAAAAGACGGGAAATCTGCAATGAAGCCGTTCTGGGAAATAACCCCTGAAGAAGCCGGTAAATGTCTTGATGCAACCCTCTGGAGACCGGCTAATGTCGAGTATTTCAGAGGCGGCGGCTATTCATCGGATTTCCTCACAAGAGGTGGTATGCCTGTAACATTGTCAAGGCTAAACCTTATAAAAGGACTAGGCCCGGTACTTCAAATAGCTGAAGGTTATACCGTTGACATTCCAGAGGAAATGCATGACATACTTGATAATAGAACAGACCCCACATGGCCGACAACATGGTTTGTACCAATACTAACGGGAAAGGGCCCGTTTAAGGACGTCTATTCTGTTATGGCAAACTGGGGTGCTAATCACGGAGCATTCAGCTATGGGCATATAGGAAATGAATTGATTACTCTTGCTTCAATACTGAGAATACCGGTAAATATGCATAATATTAAAGAAGAAAGAATATTCCGTCCAAGCGTATGGTCATCCTTCGGTATGGATTCGGAAGGAGCCGACTATAGGGCATGCAGTGCTTTAGGACCGATTTATGGCAGATAATATATAATCTATGAAAACAGGCATCAGTTTTATTTATAACTGATGCCTGTTTATATACCACTTCTCCAAATACACAATTATCACCGATATGAAAAACATGGAGACAAAAGTCATAACGGTAAGCCCTTGAAAATATGACTGGAAATCGGACATGTACAGGTGTACTTAAAAGACGGATATTGCTCAAATATGTATAAAAAAAATGTTGAAAGCATTAAAAAATGTGGTAAAATTAATAAAGAAAAAAAGAGCTTGAAAGGAAAAGAAAGAGAAAAAGGGAATAATTACAGGAGGCATGTATTGTGAGGTATCAGGTAAGACAAAAGATTTTTGCCTTGGGAGACAGTTTCACCATCAAGGATGAGAGTGGGATGGATGTATACAAGGTAAATAGGCAGCTTCTATCTTTTGGGAAGAAGCTGAGGATTTATGACATGATGGATAATGAGTTGTGCTATATTGAGCAGATTATTTTAAGGTTTCTGCCCGAGTACAACCTATATATTGGCGGCCAGCTTGTAGCAAATGTAAAGAAAAAGTTAGCGTTTTTTAAAAACGATTTTGTGATAAAAAGCAAGGTTGGTGACTATTTCGTTGATGGTAACATCTTTGCCCGAGAATTCAATATAATCAAGGATGGGACTGCTATAGCATATATATCCAAGAAGTTCTTTTCATTCACCGATACCTACGGTGTTGAGATTGATGACGGTCAAGATCAGTTGACAAACCTTGCACTGGCGATTGTGATTGATATGGTGTGCCACGACAAAAATCACTGATATATATCGTCTTTTCAGAATCTATAAAAATCAGAATCTATAAAAAATTGTATAATTGTTATTGTGTTTTTTAATAAGTAGATTGAAAGGAGAGGTTATGAAAAAACGAACCAGGACAAGAATAATAAGTTTTACTTTTTTATTTGTTTTTTTTACTTCGTCAGTTTTTAATATTGTTTCAGCAAAGAACGATTTTGCAAGTAAATATTCGGGTACATATAAGACTGACGTTATATATATTGAAAATATTAACAAAGCTATGGAGAAATTCATCAGCGATCAGATAAGCTATTCCACTGAGCCTGAAGATTTAGCAAGTTACCCTGCAGGAATGACATTTTCAAACAATCATAATCAGGCCATTATGGAGATAGAAGGGTATTCCATTAAAAGTACCAGTGTTTCCATAAATGGAAACAATATTAGGATTGCCTTTGAAAAAGGTTATTACGGATATACTGACGAACTGGATGTTATCTATACATTTGATGGCACAATAAATGAAGATACTTTAAAAGGGAAATTCAAAGGGATTATTGAGGTTAATAACACAGTCGAAACAGAAGGCAGAATAGAGATGAAGGCAGGTGGATTTTCATTTGATTCAATTTTAGATGCATTTAGAGGGGATGATTCAGATGAAAATACTGACAACACATCAGATGAAGAGATTGTTAATAAAGAAGTCCCTGTTACGGATCTTTTATTTGCTGAAATTCATAAAGAATTAAAAGCAGGAGAAAGCTACAGGGCCAAGGCGACTATTTTTCCGTCAGATGCATCAAACAAAAGTGTTGTTTATACAAGTTCAAATCCTTCAGTAGCAAGAGTAAGTCAGATAGGAACAGTTACTGCCATAAAAGGCGGAAAAGCTGAAATAGTAGTAAAATCAGTTGCTAATCCGCAGGAATTTGATGTATTGGAAGTTGTTGTAGCACCAGATTATGAAGATTATACTGATGAAGAAATAGAAAAAGAAAAAGAAGGAATGACTGTCTTCGATAAAGAAGTCAGTGAAGAAGAAAATGATTCCTTTACAGACATAAAGGAAGAAGACATTTCCGAAGAGGCTCAAGATAGAGCAGAAGAGACATATAATGAACTTGAATCTGTCATGGAAGAGAATGAGGCCATTGAAGTAGATATGGAAGAAGTCGACAGAAAACCTGTAATTAAAATAGAAGAGACTAAAAAAATAGAGGAAATAGCAGAAAAAGACTACAAAGATCATGAAAGTTTCTCAAATAATGTTAAAAAAATTATAAGAAAAGTAAAAAAACCGGCAAAATTTGTTATAGGCAAAATAATTGATAAAATACCAAAACCCGGAGGATTGGATGTTTTTCATGAATATGCAAAAGAAAAAGCAGGTGAATTTCTAGATGAGAATTCAGGACAATACAAAAAAACTGATGATGAAATCAAAGAGCAGCTTCAGAAAACTTTCAGCACTGACAATGATAGTTTTGTCTTGAAATATCTAAAAAAAGTTGTTGAATCATCAAATAAATATGTTAAGTATTTTGCATATCCCATAAACAAAATATTCAATTCAAAACAAGAACATTACAAAGAGGCGGTTTATACGGAATATAAGTCGGTCAAGGATAAAATAAAGAAAAATATGGATGCGGGAATGGACAAAGATGCTGCTGTTAGAAATGCAAAAAATGATTTTGTATATAATGATAATTTTGATACCACATTTGATGCAATAGAAAATTCAAAGCCTGGTATGCAGAGATTTTTTGCCATGCGGCAAGGTGGCAAAGAAAATCAGGTAGTAACCGGTTCCAAGAAAGAATACCATTCAAACGAAGCCCGTTTTAATAAATACTTGGAACTATTTCAAGAGAATAAAGAATTCCAGGAGGAGTCATGATTAAAAAAGTTTTAATTTCCTTAATTATATCAGTACTAATTTTATTATCCTTTTCATCATTGATATGTGCTGAAGAATTAAAAGACGAAGAGATGATGGTCTTCAATAAAGTAAAAGAAGCAGGTTATAGTAGAATATATGTGGATTTGGAAAGTGAAGAGTCTGTTTTGAAAATTGACATAAATGAAGGGGATTTCATCAGCGACATAAGCAGATTCTTTGTCCTTTTAAGAGACAGCTTCATATCGAGTAAGTACAGTTTGCTTCTTTATGATAGAGATGAAAAAATATTTGAAATCTCATCAAAAGCTGAAGATATTGACAGATTTAAGAATAATACTTTATCAGAAGCTGAATTTTTTGAAACTCTGATATATACAGAGCAAAGCAGCATTGAAAAAAGGCTTAAATATGATATTGAAATTCTTGATTTTTTAGTATATGGGGTCAGGATTAGTGAAAAAACTGCCGAAATAGATTTGATATTTCAAGGAGAAAATGAAGATGATATTATAGCTGATATTGCAAACATACATTTATTAACCCTTCAATATGCTCCATATATACAAGAGACTGTTTTAAATCTGGAGAATCATGTAAAAAATGAGCATTTGGAGTTTATATTAAAGACTGAAAATATATTAAGCCTGTTAAAAAATGAAATAGATTATGAGACCTATTATGACAGAGCAAAAATATCAATAAAAAAAGATGGAGCTTTCCTATCAGGTTTCAGAAAAACAGGAACCCTTGATTTTATATTTGCAGGCATTATTCTTATTTTTGGAATAGCAGGTCTTGTAAAAGGGTTTGTTATTTCGTTGTTTAAATTAATAGGTTATATAGCAGGAATTATAGGGGCATATCTTTTATCTCCTGTTATTGTAGACTTTTTAAAAGCAAAAGATGCGGTAAGTGGCTTTATACATGACAGGCTTTATTCATCAAGCATCGGTCAGAACATCTTGAATTTAAGAATGAGCAGTATAAATGAGCTTGTTCCGGATAATCCAGTCCTTGAGCCTCTTTTGAAAGATTCAGGTTCCCTTTTAAAGGGTAATGTGCGTATAATTGATATGCTGACAGAACTTGTTTTAACTGGGATAATTACATTCATACTATTTGTTATTATAAAAGTTATTATATCAGCTATTGGTAAAACATTGCACAATAGAATAAAAGGAAAAGCAGGAGTGAATAAAAATAGGCTTCTTGGTTTCATATTGGGACTGGTTATTGGAATATTCAATATTTCTATTATTGTTATGGTGGTCTCACCTTTTATTGTAACTTCGTCAAATAGCAGTATTATTGAATTTTTTAATCAATCGGCAGTTTTAAAAAAGCTCATAAGTATAATATTTTAATAAAGAATTTATCTGCAGGGAAGAATTTGAAGATATATGGGAGGAGATAAGTTAATGAAAGATAATCTGAATGGTTTGTGAAAAGTGACAGGAAGGACTTACGTTACGGTACAACGACCATAATGCCATTGGGTATTATTTCATATGATACATCCTTGATTTGCTCAACATCACCGTCGACATTCATTGAAACGTTGTTGTCAGACTGTATTCTGATTTTTTTGCATTGATAAAAACTTACACCTTTTATGCCATTGTGAGTACCTTTTATATAGCGTGGCAGAAGACGGAGTATTTCAAACCGTTTCTTTTTTTGTATAAGGCATATGTCCAGTAGTCCGTCATCAAACCTGGCCATGGGAGCGGGTTTTATTCCCCTTCCATAGTAAGAGCCATTTGCAATAACACTGAGGAGCATATCATCCTGAACAAGCCTGCCGTCAATATGTATTTTCAACGGATAGCTCTTGCATTTTATAAGAGTTACAAGTATTCCAAGATAGTATGATATTTGTGAAGGGATAAGCGGTATTTTTTTTATCTGGTTGGCATTATGAGTTACGTCTCCATCAAGTCCTATGGAAGAAACATTTATAAAATATTTGTTATTGACTTTTACAAGATCGACAGGAACATCTCTGCCTTTTATGCAATCTTTAATTATATTTTTTAAATCGGGCTTTTCACTTTTAATTATACTTCTTATAAAATCGTTGCCAGATCCGGCAGGTATAATGGCGAGTGTATTTTTACTTCCGGCCGTGGCCATTCCGTTTACAACCTCGTTTAACGTTCCGTCTCCCCCTACGGAATATATCCGGCAGGGGCCTTTCTTCAAGTAATCTCTTGCTATTTCGGTAGCATGTCCGGCATAACGGGTTATTCTGAGTGTAAAGTTTTTTAAAACCTCCCCCGCTTCCTTCTTAATCCTCTTTACGAAAGCAAGAGCTCTGCCCTTGCCGGCAACAGGATTTACAATAAAAAGATGATTCATACTTTTCGTTCCCCCAATTTGTTTCTTTTATTTACATTGAAAGACAATAATATATTAACAGAAATCTTATAAACAAGCAATGCAGAATGGTCCACAACTGATGACAAATTTATGTCACAAATAAACCTGTACAAGTGGTATAATAAATTTTAAAAGTACTTAACTATTAACGATATTAAGTATTATTTATATTAAAAAGGTTTGATGCAGTTTGGACAGGAATATAATAGTGGCAGATGACAACAGGGATATAGCAGGCCTGCTTTCAGTTTATATTGAAAGAGAGGGTTTTAACCCCATTCAGGCGTATGATGGTAAAGAAACCATTGAAAAATTCAAGGCATATAATCCGGTATTGATTCTTCTCGATATAATGATGCCTGAAAAAGACGGTTTTGAGGTTTGCAGGGAGATACGAAAGGAATCAAATGTACCTGTAATAATGATTACCTCAAGAAGTGAGGATTCAGACAAGATAATGGGCCTTGATATTGGTGCGGATGATTATATAGTAAAACCATTCAGCCCTGGTGAAGTAATGGCAAGAATAAAAGCTGTCCTGAGGCGTGTCGAAATTTCGGATGATGAAAAGGAAAAAATCATAAAATTCAACGGGCTGGAAATAAATATAGGTGAATATTCGGTGAAACTTGAAGGACAGGAAATAAACCTAACAAGAAAGGAACTTGAGATACTCTTTGTTCTTGCACAAAACCCGGGCCGTGTATTTTCAAGGGATACATTGCTTGACAGGATATGGGGCTACGATTACTATGGTGATGTAAGAACTGTAGATACGCATATAAAGAGGCTGCGAGCAAAGCTTGAGATGGCAATGCCCTCATGTGTCCAGCCATGGGACATAAAAACGGTATGGGGTGTAGGTTATAAATTTGAAGTGAAAAATGAATAAGTTAAGGTAACATACACATAACAGATATAAAGATCACAGCCTTATATGCAATAGTGAATGAACGAGAAAAACTGAGAAAAACTGAGAAAATTGAAAATAATAGAATGAGGTGAAGATTGCTAAAACAAGGAATCAGATTATTTAAAAATATCCGCAGCAGGATAACTGCCAAAATGACTGCCGGATATATATTGATTGTAGTAATGTCAATACTTCTTGCCGCTATTTTATTTATTACATCCTTTAGCATACGCACTTTTGGTGACAGGAGAAATGAAATGTTATCGCGAGCAAGAGAAATAGCAAAGGCAGCTGGGCCGTTCCTGTCACAGAGAGGTAATGCTGAAATTAACAGAGATGAATATGATAACATGTGGGACATATTGGATTTAAGCCTTGATGTCATTGTATTGATATTCAATTCGGATAGAAAACCTGTATTATCCTCAAGGCTTGGCGGCAAGCAGGGGAAAAACATGAGAATACCATGGAATGTTCCAGACTATCTAAAAGATTTACCGGAACCCCTGTCTGCATTTTTTAATGATATATATGAAGGAAATGAAGTTCTGCGGGAATTCAGGCCTGTTTATCCTTATACACTTCCAGGAAGTGAAAATGATATGCTGCTTATGGCGGGTGTACCTTCCCTGGATTCAGATAACAGGATAAATGGAGCTGTTATTGTCATACTTCCCGTGAAGGATATAACAGGTGCAATTGACAGGGTTTTTATTCTTCTGCTGGCTGCAATGTTTATAGCAATAATTTTTACAGGTATACTGAGTAAATACTTTTCCTCTTCAATAACCCGCCCGTTAAGGCTTATGAACCGATCAGCCGTTGAAATGACACAGGGGAATTATTCCGTAAGAACCAATATAAATCAAGATGATGAGATAGGTCAGCTTGCATCTTCACTTGACCTTTTATCAGCAAAGATTGAATACACGGTGGATCAGCTGTTCCAGGAAAAGGACAAGCTCCACCATCTTTTTGAGAGTATAACAGAAGGAATAATGGCTTTTGATACGAAGTTTTCTCTTATTAATTATAATAATGCAGTTATATCTCTTCTTAAAAAAACTCAAAATAAAGATATAAAATCTGATATGGAGGAAATATTGGATAAATATGAGATAAAAAACCTTTTGGAAAATGCTGTTTCAACAGGAAGAAAAACATCTTCAATAATTGATTTTGAAGATAGGAAACTTGGTATGGAAATTTCACCGCTTAAAAACAGTACCGGCAATATAATAGGAACTGTACTTCTGATGCGTGATGTAAGCGAGAGTGAGAGGCTGGAACAAATGAGAAGGGATTTCATTGCAAATATATCGCATGAATTAAGGACACCTCTTACATTGGTAAAAGGATATGTTGAAGCACTAAAGGATGGTGTATTCGGTGATAAGGACGCAAAAAACTGCTATAAAAAGATTCTTAATGAAACACGGGGGCTTGAAAGGCTTGTCAATGACCTTACGGAAATTAGCAGGCTTCAGACAGGAAGAATTACATTGGAACTTGGAATGATTAATATAGAAGAAGTTATTAATGGGGTTGCAAAGAATATGCAGCTTTTAGCAAAAAACAAGAACATTAACATCAATATTAAATCCGTAAATGGAATACCACCTGTTATAGGAGATTATGACAGGCTAAGGCAACTGTTTATAATTTTTATGGATAATGCCTTGAAATTTTCTCCTTCAGGCAGCTGTATATCAATATCAGTATACGTCCGTAATTTTGTTTATATAACATTAAGTGATGAGGGAGACGGAATTTCTGAAAAGGACATGCCCTATGTATGGGAACGCTTCTATAAGGGCGACAAGTCAAGAACCGGGCATAATACCGGTTCAGGCCTGGGGCTCTCAATAGCAAGGCACCTGATTGAACTTCATGATGGAACAGTAAATATTGAAAGCACTGAAGGGAAAGGTACAACAGTAATAATCGGCCTGCCTTATAAAAGACGGAGAAGTAATGAGGATAATCAGGAGGTTATTCAATGAGATATGGTTTGTTTTTAGGTTTTGGATATATAAAGGCACTTATTTTCCTTGTAATTGTTGTTGTAACTGCTTTTATACTATTATTAATTCTAATCGGGTATAAAAGAAAAAGAAAGTATACACAAAAGGAGCTTGATATTCTTGAAAATATGAGGCAAAAGTATGTCCGTGGTGAAATTTCATTTGATGAATACAGAGGACTGATTGAAAAAATCAAATGAAACTGATAGAATATCCTTAAAATAAAAGGAGATTATATAGGAATTGATATATATAAATATAGTATTTCTTTCAGTAATTGGAGCACTGATCGGATGGATTACAAACAAAATAGCGATAAGGCTTATATTTAGGCCTATAAATCCTGTAGTTATACCTGTTCTTAAAATAACCATACAGGGGATACTGCCTTCTAGGAAGGAAGAAATTGCAAAAAGCATAGGAGACATTGTTGAGACTGAACTTGTATCTTTAAATGATATAATCAATATGTACAAAACCCCTGAAAATATTGAAGATATAAAAACAAAACTTCGCACAAACATAAGTCTTGTGCTCGATGATAAGCTTTCAACAACCATTGCGGCGCCGTTTAAAAAATATATTATAAAATTTGTGGATGGGCTGGTTGAAAAAGAAAGTGAAAAATTTATAGAAAATATCATCAGGGATTTTTCAAATGAAATACCTGAAAGAATCAGCCTGTCAAAAAGCATAGAAGATAAAATTAACGGCTTTGACATGAGGCATCTTGAAAAAATGATAATATCAATTGCAGGCAGGGAACTGAAACATATTGAAGAACTTGGAGCCCTCCTTGGCTTTATCATAGGAATACTTCAGGGACTGATTATTACATTAGTGTCAAGGGGACGGGGGTGGTGACAACCTTTGGTTGTCACCAACCCCCTCCCCTTGACACCCTCACACTATTTTGTGAG
>CAZANH010000542.1:0-5114 GCA_964486515.1 uncultured Eubacteriales bacterium | reverse complement strand
GGGAGAAGAAGGAAACTCCGGATCAAATATTAGTAATAAAGGCATAAGGAAGTCATTCCATATAAAAATAGAAGAAATAACTGCATAAGTAAAAGTCACAGGTTTTAACAAAGGGAACACTATAAGATAAAAACGTTTAAAGTAACCACATCCATCAACTACAGCAGCCTCGTCCAGTCCTCTTGGTATAGTGTTAATAAAGCTTGTATATAACAAAATTCCCATAGGGGTCTGCAATGCGGTATAAATAAGAATCAACCCGATTCTTGTATTCTTAAGGCCTATATTATTCATTATACTATACAGGGTAGCAAGATTGGCAACTGCTGGGATCATCATTGCACTCAGGAAAAAAAAGTAAAGATACCTAAACAGTTTTTCTTTCCTGCGTCCCATCGGGTAAGCAGCAAGTGAACAAAAAAGTATACATATAATGAGTGCTCCCGCTGTTATTATTATAGAATTAACAAAGCTTAACATAGCAACTGTACTGTCAAAAACCTTTAGAAAATTATCCAGATACAAACCGGTTGGAAGTGAAAGAACCTTATTTATTTGATATGTTGTTTTAAAGCCGCATAACAAAATATATACTATTGGTATCAATGTAACAACTACACCAATATATACAAATATATATTTAAATATTGTAAATGTTCTGCTCTCAGTCTTTCTTTCCATATTAAAACTCCACCTCCATCCTTCTGGTTACCCTGAGTTGTACAATAGTGATGGCTGCAATGAATATAAAGAATACCAAGCCTATACTACTTGAGTATCCAAACCTTTCGTATGAAAATGCATTTTTATATATAGACATACTCAAAGTAAGAGATGCATTGTCTGGCCCGCCGCCTGTAAGGACATATGGCATGTCGAAGACCTTTAAAGCCCCTGTAATACCTATAAACATCATAACAGTTATGGATGGCATTATTAAAGGTAAAGTAATAAAGAAAAACTTTTTGATTCCTCTTGCCCCATCAAGCATAGCTGACTCATATACATCTACAGGAACACTATTTAGGCCTGTGAGGAATATTATCATTCCATATCCTACCCACTGCCATGCATTTATGAATACAAGTACGTTCATCACTATAGATGGGTTTCCCAGCCAATCCACAACAAATATATCCAACCCAAGTACTCTTAAGACTTCATTAATAACTCCTGTATACTGGAAAAATCCCAGCCATGTAAGGGATACAATAAGCTGGCTTATAACACATGGCATATAAAATATAGCCTTTATTACATTCTTTCCCTTGAATCTTTCAAATAAAAATATGGCAAGTGTCAGCTGCACTACTGTTCCAATAACTATACTCACTACTGCAAAATAAATGGTATTCCAAAAAGACTTTATTACGTCTTCTTCCTTAAAAATAGTGAGAAAATTAGAAAACCCAACAAAATCATACTCCTTGCTGAAACCATCCCAATTTGTAAACGAATATTTCAACGTAGAAATCAATGGATAATAGGTAAAAGCTAGAAAAATAACTATTGCCGGGATTACCGCAAGCAGTGAATATATTTTTTCCTTCTTCATAAAACTTTTAGAATTCATGACTTCCTCATTCATATAATTTTATTGTCATTCGGGCATACATAGTAAATGTATGCCCGTTCGCTCTATACTCTACTCATTTTGATAATACTATCGAACCTTTTATTTTCTCAAATTCAGTATCAATATTTTTCAGTTCATCTTCAACAGGTGAACCTGCCAGTATGTTCTGAAATCCACTCCAGAATGCCTCATATACAAAACCGGAAGGTAGCTGGGCCTTTTGACTGAAGAGTATTTTATACTCACTGGAACTCAGCGCTTTAAAATGCTCCTGCAGAACGGGTGCAACCTTATAGTCCAAATCCAGAAACGTTGTAAGTGATTGAGTCTCAAGATATTTTTTAAGGTTTTCCGGTGATATAAACCAGTTAAACAATTTTTTAGCTCCTTCAGGATATTTCGTCTTTGAAGATATGGATATCAGTCTGTCTACTCCACCCATTGAATACTTCTTTCCATCAGCAGAAGGCTCTACCGGAGAAGTAAAACAGGCAAGTTCAAATTTATCAGCATCAGCTTCATTTATTTCAGGCAATCCCGCTACCCATGGACCTTGTGGAAGCATGGCTGCTTTGCCTTCAATAAAATATGGTACTGATTGCGGCCATGTAAGAGTAAGACTTGCTTTACTAATATAACCCTTGTCTAATAAATATTTACATATTTCAAATTCCTTCTTAAAGAACTCTGACGGTTTAATTTTTTCATTGTATAGTGCTAGTCCCCATTCGGGATATTTATCAAGTAGACCGGTGTATTGCCTGTATCTGAAAAAGAACTCTGTCGGCCATCCATCTTTACCTCCAAATACAATTGGCTCTGTACTATCTGCTTTTATTGTTTCACATACCTGATAAAATTCTTCCAGGGTCTTTGGTGGAGTAATACCAAGTTTATCAAAATACTTTTTGTTATAATATACCGGAGGTGGACCACCATTTACATAAATAGGGAATCCATACTTTTTCCCATCCATTGTAAACACCTTATCAAGTGTTTGTTTTTTTGCAAGGAGTTCCATTCCCGGTTCACCCGTAACTTCCATAAGATGATCTTCGGATAGATATTTTTTGTATTGAGCCCATTGAAGCAGCATTACGTCAGGTGCATCACCGGATAACAACCTTACTTTAAGGAGCTTGTCATAATTGGTTCCATCTATAGCCTCGTCCTGAACCTTTATATTGGGATTTTGACTCATAAAAGCTTGAATAAAAGGTTTGTCCTCACCTTTGGTCATCCACGAAACATAACTTATTTCAACTTCATTTTGTTTTTTTGTCTGCCCTGCCTTAGCCTCTTTTTCAGTCTGCTTTGTTTCAGATGGTTCATTCTCCTCCTTATTTCCGCAACCGGCAAAGAAGGTAATTAACATTGTTAATACACAAAACACACTGATAATTCGTTTTAACATAAAGATACCTCCCTGTATTTTTTGAAATTTTTTAAGTATTTGCCTTGTAACGATCATTACATATTTATTATAACATCTCCTTTTTAAAACAAAAAGTAATCAATTTTTATGAAAAAGTGCACTTTTTTACGAGAATTTACATGCTGGTACCTTGGTACATTGTTATTATTAAAGTATTATGTTAAAATCTAAATACAGCATTAATTTTGTAAACAGTTTCAAGGAGTAATTTATGAGCAAATTTGGCTTTTTGGGAATTATACGGTTCAATCCAATAGAAAAAATCAAAAGCAACATAAGGTATAAACTGTTTTTTATTTATGTTCTGGTAATAACATTTCCTATTGCTATTTTTGGGATCATCTCATACTTTATGTCTTCACATATAATTGAAAATGATTATATTGAGTACAAGAAACGATTGAATGAACAGATCGTTAAAAACATTGATGAAAATATAAATAACCTGCTTCGTCAATCAATGGCTATTTATACTAATATTGAAGATTTGGTTTGTATACTAAGAACTTCTGAAGATAAACTGGACAAGAATTATATTCCTTCATACAACCGCCTTAAGAATTACTTTCAGAGCCTTTTGCAAGGCAACAACAGGATTTACGGTGTAAGTATCATATCATTAAATGGAGAGGTAAAACTATATATTGACAGGTATGTAGGTAATATCAACCTTTTCAATGTCTCTAACGAGCCCTGGTTTGAGGAAACACTCACACATAACGGCTATCCGATTCTGCTTGAGCCTCATTTAAACAAATTTGTAACAAAGGACAACTATGAAAGGAATCCTGTAATTTCCCTATCCCGTGCAATAATTGACTTGAATAACAATGAACCATGCGGGATAATACTGATAGATCAGGATATATCAAAGCTCTCGGGAATAGCTACCAATGTAGAAGTTGAAAAAGATGAAATAATTATTATTTATGGAAATTCCGGAGGTGTTATCTATTCAAATACTGAACTAACCAGTACAGAATATAAGGAAATACTGACAACATCACAGAGTAACCCATCAAAAACTACTAAAACAAATTTCAACGACCTTAAAGTTATTTTGAACAGCACTGAATCAAAGAAGTATGGATGGAAAGTGGTATCCATACTTCCAGTTTCAACCCTCCGTAAGAAAAGCTCCTTTATCGGGGATATTAATTTTACCTTGCTGGCTATACTGATAATATTTACTTTTATTATTTCAAATTTTTCATCAAACTTGATAACCTTGCCGTTAAAAACTCTTGCAAACTCGTTTAAAAAGCTTAAACTAGGAAATTTTGAAACAAGTGTCCCTGTAAAAGGCAAGGATGAACTCTCTCAAATAAGTGAGGACTTTAACAATACAGTCTCAAGCATTAAAAATCTTATTCAGCAAAAATATGAGTCAAATATATTGCGCAAGCAGGCTGAGTTAGAATCGTTGCAAAGCCAGATTAATCCTCATTTTCTTTTTAATACTCTTAATTCAATTAAGGCTGTTTCAGATAGTGGTGATATGGAAAGAACCTCTTTCATGATTAAAAATCTTTCGGATATATTTAGATACAGTCTTAACAAAGGCAACTATGTAGTAAAGTTTTCTGAAGAGCTGGCTACGGTAAAAAGATATGTTTATCTTCAAAAATGCAGATTTGGTGATAAATATAATGTAAACTGGGATATAGATGAGGTAGTACTGAGTTTCAATATTATCCGGCTTACACTCCAGCCTATCATAGAAAATGCCATATATCATGGTCTTGAACACAAAAGAGGTATTGGCGAGCTTAATATTACAGCCAAATCATCTGGAAAGAAATATTACATATATATATCTGATAACGGAATAGGTATTGAAGACAGTAACCTTGAAAAAATAAATTCCGTTCTGGAAAACAACCCCGATAAGCATCAAAATATCAGTCCTCAAAAGCTTGGAATATATAATGTTAATGCCCGCATAAAATTTCATTTTGGAAATGAATATGGACTGAAAATGTATAGGATAAGTGGCTTTACAACTGTAAAAATAACCCTTCCTGTTGAAGATCCTTGAAAAAACTTTATTATATTGAAGATGGAGGTTACAATGTTAATCCTTGTAGTAGATGATGAAATACT
>CAZANH010000541.1:0-2370 GCA_964486515.1 uncultured Eubacteriales bacterium | reverse complement strand
ACAACCTTTGGTTGTCACCAACCCCGTCCCCTTGACACTGTTGCTTTATCATTATATTTGGTATATACTTCTATACAAAATATATACATAAAATAACGGGGGTTGAGTTATATGGATGATTTTTTGAACAACGGTACTAAAACATACATAATGCCTTCGCTTGACAGTGAGTTTAAACCTGCTGCAGTGGAATATGAAAATTTTTTGCATGAGGTGAAACATTCCGGAGGGGGTACACCGCTCATGATTGCCATTGAAAGGGATGATGGGCTTGTTTCGACTTTTGAAATAAATATATTTTCAAAAGATTCCGGTTTGCATGAAAAAAACATAATTATTGTAGAGCGTATTGTAAAAAGCCTTTTGTGGTTGAGGGGTGGCTGGAAAATTACGATTGCCGGCAGTGAGGATATCGGCAGGCATATTAAACAGTCCTATTCAAAGGGGGGAATAAGAGAATTTGATGCTGAGTTTATGGGAAAAATTTATGAAAAGGAATTTACTGTTGAAACATGTGAAATCAGCGAAGCTCCTGTGAAAAAAGAGTCCTCAAAGCCTCTGGGGAGAAATCTTAATGGCTGCAGGATAGGACTAGATCTTGGTGGAAGTGACAGGAAGGTTTCTGCTGTGATTGACGGAAATTCCGTGTACAGTGAAGAGGTTGTATGGCATCCAAAGCTTAAAGATAATCCATCCTATCATTATAATGGGATTATGGTTTCACTTAATGCCGCTTCTTCAAAAATGCCGCGCGTTGATGCGATAGGAGTGAGTGCGGCGGGTATATACATGAATAACAGGGTAATGGCGGCATCGCTTTTTATAAAAATACCTTCCAGGGTTTTTGATGAAAAAGTCAGGGATATGTTCTTAAATATACGTAAGGAAATGGGTGAGATACCTCTTGAAGTTGCAAATGATGGGGATGTAACAGCACTTGCAGGGGCAATGGAACTTGATGCATGTAATGTCCTTGGTATAGCGATGGGTACAAGTGAAGCCGGTGGCTACGTTGACGGAAAAGGCAATATAACAGGCTGGCTTAATGAACTTGCTTTCGTACCTGTTGATTTTAATAAAAACTCAATGGTTGACGAGTGGTCGGGAGATTTCGGCTGTGGTGTGAAATATTTTTCACAGGATGCCGTAATAAAACTTGCAAAACCGGCCGGGATAAATCTTGATGATAAATTGTCCCCCGCCGAAAAACTTAAGGAAGTACAGAAACTTGTAGAAAAAGGTGATGAAAGGGCGAAAAAAATATTTGAAAGTATTGGATGTTATCTTGGTTATGGGATAGCATATTACTCGTTTTTTTATGATATTACGCATGTATTGGTATTGGGGCGTGTTACATCAGGGAAAGGCGGTAAAATAATTATCGGGATGGCGGAAAAAGTATTGAGTAAGGAATTTCCCATACTTGCAGACAGAATAAAGCTTCACCTTCCAGATGAAAAGAGCAGAAGAGTGGGGCAGTCGGTAGCAGCAGCCAGCCTGCCGCAGTGCATATAGGAAAAGATTACAAAAAGGAGGGGTTTTAATATATGAAATTTATAAACGAAGGAGCTTTAGTTTATATCCCGGATGGAAAGCCTTTTGAAGAGGCTGTTAAAAGAACAACACATATGGGAATTGGGGCACATCAGGATGACCTTGAAATAATGGCCTGTCATGGGATATTGGAATGCTTTGGCAGAAACGACCGCTGGTTTTCTGGAGTAATAGTGACAAACGGGTCAGGAAGTGCGAGAAGCGGTTTATATGAAAACTACACTGATGAAGATATGCAGAAAGTCAGGAAGACTGAACAGAAAAAAGCTGCATTTACAGGAGAATACGGGTCAGCAGTATTGCTTGATTACCCTAGTTCAAAGATAAAAACTTCAAATAACACTGGGCCAAAGGAAGAAATAAAGGAATTAATAGAACTTGCAGCTCCTGAAATTGTATATACTCATAATCTTGCAGATAAGCATGATACACATATAAGTGTGACATTGAGGACAATAGCTGCAATAAGGGAGCTCCCTGAAGGAAAAAGGCCGCTTAGGTTATACGGGTGCGAAGTGTGGCGGGATCTGGACTGGCTTTTGGATGAAGATAAGATTAAATTTGATGTTTCCATGCATCAGAATATTTCAGCTTCCCTGGTTGGGGTTTTTGATTCTCAAATCATAGGAGGAAAAAGGTATGATCTTGCAACAGCGGGTAGAAGGCTATCAAATGCGACGTATTCGGAATCACATGCAGTTGATGATTCATCCTCGCTTATATACGCGATGGACCTCACACCACTTATAACCAATGTTGATTATGATATAAATGATTATATCCAGGAATATGTAAAGAGGTTTTCCAACGATATTT
>CAZANH010000540.1:0-1862 GCA_964486515.1 uncultured Eubacteriales bacterium | reverse complement strand
AGACATAATTCTGCAGTTGTCAGGCTCAGGCAGTTCGGTTTCTATCCAGGGACCTATTGGACAGAAACTGTCAAACGATTTTCCTCTGGCCCATTGCTTGTCAAGACGAAGCTGACAATCTCTCGCTGAAACATCATTTCCACAGGTATAACCTAAAATATAATCCTCAACTTCTTCTACCTCCACATTTTTTGCTTCCTTCCCAATAACAATTACCAACTCTGCTTCATAATCTACTTCATTGGGAGCCATCTCCGGGATTACAATGCTGTCTTCAGGACCAATTACACTGGAAGTTGTCTTTAAAAAGATGAGCGGGTTTTCAGGATAAGGTAATTTACTTTCATCTGCATGTTTTTTGTAATTCAATCCAATAGCAATCACGTCTTTGGGAATTATAGGTTGAAGTAATTTTACATCATTTAGATCTATTTGATTTGATAAAACCTGAAAATCACTAAAAATATTTCCTCTGACAGGATTAATAAATTGACCATTTAATATTCCGAACGATAACTCTTCTATTTTTCTATATCTTACTAGTTTCATGGGAACTTCAACTCCTTTACAATATGAATTTCATTAATCCTTGTTCATATATACTAACTTCGTATTAAGTGGGCTATTTAGAGTAAATTAACTTAAAAAATTGTTTATACATGATATCTTTTCTGATTTCCATAAATTATAGTTAAATTATATTCAATAGGAAGAAAAATAGCACACATGGCAATTGATAAGCATATTCCTAATGTTGAGCATAGTCACTACAACATTTATATAAATAAAGAAAGCGTTTGTCTCTAGTTACCTACAATACAACATGGCATTTATTGTTTTTATTAACTTACTATAATATTCAAATTAATGTTAAAAAATTTCAGCTCCTAGTTCATGTCAACAACTTGTGGGTACTTTTCATTACCTCAAAAATTATGTAAACTAAATTAAGTTACAAAATAAGCGATGAATAAACAGATTCTAACACTAAAACGAGAATAACAGTAATACATCCTAATAATACA
This sequence comes from uncultured Eubacteriales bacterium, assembly GCA_964486515.1. Classification (GTDB taxonomy): domain Bacteria; phylum Bacillota; class Clostridia; order Acetivibrionales; family CAZANH01; genus CAZANH01. The sequence continues at coordinate 837 of CAZANH010000540.1, read as the reverse complement.
ATCCCACATCCTTTTGTTCATAATTTAATTAATAAATACTGATTAACTCCTTCAATTGTTTTACCCAATCCCTGTCCTGATGAGGACCAAATCTCTCCCTGATTTACTATACAATTAGCCAAGTATAAAAATATAGCATTATTCCTTGACTATGTCTGAAAATTCATCTTTCATGTTAGATGAGTAAACATTTTTTACTGCATCTAATGCTTCGTTAATATTTACCTTGGCTCCTAGATCTTTTAACCCCATACCTAATGCAAATATACCATATAAAATCTTCTGATAATGTGCTGCTTCTCCCATATTCCCAAAACGCACATAGTTTTTCCCAATTTTTTCCTTATAAACATCCCATGACATCATATTTGCATCACCCAAAATAACACCATAATTTTCATATAGGTGTTTCCTTATTTGGTAATCTTCAATATTATTTGGCAAAAAGACTGCCGTTACTGCGTTATCAGCAAATGCCTCTTCATGGCACATATATTGAAGGCCCATTGCATTTACTGCTTGCCTTACTGCATATCCTGCTGTTTTATGTCGTATAATTGAATTATTTATTCCTTCTTTTTCAAGTTGTTTTAAAGAATGGTAAACACCTTGAATTATAGTAAAAGTTGGAGAAGCCGGATGGGGGGCTTCCTTAAGTTTAAAACTAAATAAATTCTTACCAGCTTTCCAATTCTCTTGTTCAACATGAGCCATGTTCAAATAATCTTTGCATGCTAATAAGTTCATATAAAATCCACGTATCTTCGACTTCCTATTATTCATAGTCTTCCAAGCAAAAGGACTTACACTGACAAATGTATTACCCTGTGGTGCGCC
>CAZANH010000539.1:0-26045 GCA_964486515.1 uncultured Eubacteriales bacterium | reverse complement strand
CCTGAAATGAACGCTACAAGTTCAAGTGGCTGTGTGTTCAGCCTTACATGTCAAATCAAACTCGCTGAATGCTTATTATTAATAATACGGGAGAGCATTTATCTCAAACAATGATTTGATTTTATCTTTGCTTCAAAAACAACCTCTGCGTGCCCTTCGCTATCTGTTTCAGAAATTATTTCCTGAAGCAAGAATCGAACGTAGAAAACTGATTGACATAAGAAGGATTATATTCTAGAATTATATAGATATGAACAATTTATTAAGGAGCATTAGTGGAAATTTGTGTTGTCAGGGATTATAAAAGGTTTTGTAAAAAAGCTTCCGTTTAGGGGAAGCAGGGAAATCAGCCGTCAATTGGCAATCTTTGAAGGCTGTACCGCAAGAACAGTATTAAACCTCACAAGCGGTGCGTTCATGGCTGGTTACCTTAAGTTTATGGGGGCAAATGATGACATCATAGCGAAAATACTTGCCTTACCGGTACTTGCTTCAATGGTGCAGTTTATTTCTCCTGTTTTTATAGAGAGGCTCAACTGGAAAAAGAAAATGATTACTATTGGCTGCACCATACACCGGCTGTTGCTTTCTCTGATGGTAGTTATTCCTTTTTTATCCGATAACGTACATTTCATGCTTTGGACATGTGGGGGAATATATTTTGTCTCGTATATCACGGTGGCTTTTGTCAACCCAGCTGTATCAAACATGTACATAAGCTTTATCCCTTCAAACATGAGGGGCAGATATTTCGGAACAAGGGAAAGCTTTATTCTTGTATTTTCAACAATAATTACCCTGTTTATGGGTAAAATACTGGACATATGCAAAGACGTCGGAAACGAACATAAAGGATACATTTTTCTATTTATAACCGTATTTGCAATCCTTATATTAAATACACTATCTTTTGTACTAATGCGCGAAGTACGCATAAAACCTGGAATGGGAAAGTACCGCATCAGGGATGTGTTCATTGTACCTCTTAAAGACAAATCATTCAGGAAAATGATACTCCTATTTTTCATATGGAGTTTCGGTCTTCATTTTGGTTCACCCTTCTTCAGTGTATATATGGTATCACAGCTTCAATTAAGCTATACATTCATCACTGTAAATTCAATGATTATGTCTTTGTTTTATCTTCTTTTTTCAAGAATGTGGGGTAGGTATGCCGATAAGTCCGGATGGACTTCTGCTGTTATGTACAGTATAGGAATACTGGGAATTGTTCATTTTTTATGGTTGTTTGTTTTCAAGGGGAGTTCAATTTATGTAATTATCCCCTTGCTTAACGCCTTGAGTGGCATAGCATGGTCGGGTATAAACATATCACTTTTCAACATACAGTTTGAATTCTCACCCATTGAAGGGCGCACGCTTTATATTGGCTTCAATACCGCTTTAAGTGGAATCATCGGATATTGTGCTTCGTTTTTGTCATCTTTATTCGTAGGATTGTTTGAAGGCTTCAGGATAAACCTTGCCGGAATTCCCATAGGAATCATTCAGCTGGTATTCTCAATATCCGGAATAATTATCATAGTTGCGGCTTTTTATTTATATTATATTGCAAAAATGAAGAATCACCATCAGCTTGTTAAAACCGGGGGAAGAACATGAACCTTATATATTCACAAATTGTTTTATTAATTATGGCTGACCACACTACGTCATTGGTTCTATTTAGATGGGATTACATGCGTTGAATCAGGTGAAAAAAGGATTAAAGAACTGGGAAATTTATAACCCATTTTATAGCATTTCCAAGACAGGTGGGATTAATAACTGTTATTTATAGTATCTACCAGTTCTATAATTCGTTCCAATTCCTGATTTGAATAATACTCTATCGTTATTTTACCTCTGTTTTTACCTGGTACCAATTTGACTTTTGTACCAAATACATTCTTGAACTTTTCTTCAATTGCTTCAAAATGTTCATTTTTCTTTTTTTGTACTGAAATATTTTTATCAGTCTTTCCCTTTTTACTAAAATGTTTTACAATTAATTCAGCCTGTCTTACATTAAGATTTTTATTTACTATTTCTTCTAATGCTTTATGGCGATTTTCAGTATCTTCTATTGACAAAACTGCCCTCGCATGTCCACTTGTAATTTCATTATTTATTAGTAAATGTTTTATTTTTTCATCAAGCATCAAAAGCCTTACGGAGTTAGCAATCGCAGACCGACTTTTACCTACGGAAGCTGATATTTCTTCCTGAGTTAGACCATATTCGTTTATTAACCTGTTATAAGCTTCAGCTTCTTCAATTGGGTTTAAATCTTCCCGTTGTAGATTTTCTATTAATGCAATTTCCATATATTGTTTATTTGAGAGTTCCTTAATTATTACAGGTATAGTAACTAGTCCTGCTATTCTTGCAGCTCTCCATCTTCTTTCACCTGCTACGATCCTATATAGGTCATTTTCTTTATTCACAATTATTGGCTGTACTACACCGTGTTGTTTTATTGATTCCGAAAGCGCTTTTAATTTCTCATCATCGAAGTTCTTTCTTGGTTGATTGATATTTGGTTCTATTTTATTAATACTAACTTCTTTTATGTAATTATTATTATCTTCTTCATCATTGGAGTTTATTAATGCTCCAAGTCCCTTTCCAAGACCTGTTCTGTTCATTATCGAATAACCTCCTCATTATATTGAATTACTTCATCTGCAAGATCAATATAATATTTTGATCCTTTTGATTTAGGATCATATAATATGATTGGCAGGCCATAACTTGGTGCTTCACTTAATCTAACATTTCGAGGTATTATTGTTTGATAAACCTTATTATTAAAATGTTTTCTCACTTCTTCTACGACCTGCATTGATAAATTAGTTCGTGCATCATACATTGTAAGAACTACACCCTCAACTTCAAGGTCCGGATTTAGATGTTTTTGCACCAGTCTTACAGTATCCATCAATTGGCTTAATCCTTCAAGCGCATAATATTCACATTGTATTGGAACAAGTATCGTATCCGATGCAGTAAGTGCATTTATTGTAAGTAAACCCAGAGAAGGAGGACAATCAATAAGTATATAATCATATAATTCACGTATATTCTTTATAATACTTTTAAGTTTTGTTTCTCTGGATATGGTTGAAACAAGTTCAACTTCAGCTCCTGCAAGTTCAACATTCGATGGACAGATTTTCATACTCTCTATTTTTGTATCAAGTATAACGTCTTCAATGTTATCTCCATTTATTATAACATTATATATTGATTTTTTAAGAGTTTTCTTGTCAACACCAATACCGCTTGTAGAATTACCCTGTGGATCTATATCTATAAGTAATACCTTTTTTCCTCTAAATCCAAGACAGGAACCTAAATTGACAGAGGTAGTTGTTTTTCCAACACCACCTTTTTGATTTGCTATTGAAATTACTCTCGACAAAATACTCCCTCCCTGTTATTAATCTTTAAAATTGTATTATGAGAAACTTAATATTGTTTTTATTAGGCCACAGGAGAAACTTCTCATAGTACTCTGGGTGAAAATACCGGATAAAATGTTTCACGTGAAACATTTTATATATCCAGGTTTGTTACACTCTTTGCATGTGTTTGAATAAATTCCTTTCTTGGTTCTACCTTATTTCCCATTAACATTGTAAATATATCATCCGCTGCTACAGCATCTTCCAGCTCAACTTGAAGTATTGTTCTTGTTTCTGGATTCATTGTAGTTTTCCACAGCTGTTCCGGATTCATTTCTCCAAGTCCCTTGAATCTTTGTATTGTACAACTATCTCTCTTCCATCCTTTTTCATTTATTAACTGTTCCATTTCATGTTCATTATATACATAATATTCTTCTTTGTCTTTAGCTATTTTGAATAAAGGTGGTTGTGCAATATATATATGTTTTTTTTCAACTATTGGCTTCATATATCTATAAAAAAAAGTTAATAACAGTGTTCTTATATGTGAACCATCAACATCTGCATCTGCCATAATTATTATTCTTTCATATCTTAACTTCTCTACATCAATCTCATCTCCAATTCCCGCTCCAAGTGCCGTTATTACCGGCATAAGTTTTTCATTACCATAAACCTTGTCCAATCTTGCCTTTTCAACATTCAACATCTTACCCCATAAAGGCAGTATTGCTTGAAATCTTCTATCCCTTCCCTGCTTTGCAGATCCTCCCGCAGAATCCCCCTCTACTATATATATTTCACATTTTGAAGGATCTTTTTCTGTGCAGTCAGCCAATTTTCCCGGCAGTGCTGTTGATTCAAGTACATTTTTCCTCCTTGTCAATTCTCTTGCTTTCCTTGCCGCTTCTCTTGCTCTTGACGCATTTAGGCATTTCTCAATAATAACTTTTGCTTCACGAGGATTCTCCTCTAGATAATTTGTTAAATTTTCATACACCAAACCTTCGACTAATCCTCTCGTTTCACTGTTTCCCAATTTCGTTTTTGTCTGTCCTTCAAATTGCGGATTTAATAACTTAACACTTATTATTGCTGCAAGACCTTCCCTTACATCTTCCCCTAATAGATTTTTTTCATTTTCTTTTATTATGTTATTTTTCCTTGCATAATCATTAAATACTTTTGTTATTGCAGCTTTAAATCCTGTTAAGTGAGTTCCTCCTTCTGTCGTTGCTATATTGTTTGCATAGCTGTATACATTTTCTGTAAAGCTTTGGCTGTACTGCATAGCTATTTCTACTGTTGAAAAATCCCTTTCTCCTTTTAAATATATCGGCACATTATGTAAAACTTCTTTATTCTTATTTATATATTCGACAAATGAAGCTATTCCCCCTTCATAATACAAAACCTTTTTTAACTTTTCATCTTCTCTTTCATCTATTATGATTATTTTTATTCCTTTATTTAAAAAAGCCATTTCCCGATATCTAACAATCATCATATCAATATCAAACACTACTTCATCAAATATTTCACTATCCGGTTTAAACGTTGTTTTTGTACCGGTTTTATCTGTTTTTCCTATTTCCTCAAGTTTTGTTACTGACTTTCCTCTTTCATACCTTTGCTTATAAATCATCCCATTTCTATAAACCTCAACCTCCATGTATTCCGACAGCGCATTTACTACAGATGCACCTACACCATGAAGACCTCCTGATACACTGTATGCTCCCCCTCCAAATTTTCCACCTGCATGTAATATTGTGTGCACCACTTCCACCGTTGGAATACCAAGCTTTGGATGTTTTCCAACAGGTATTCCGCTTCCATTGTCTTCTACTATAATTGAATTATCTTTCCTTATTTTTATCTCAATATCTGAACATCTTCCTTGAAGAGCTTCATCAATACTATTTGCTACTATTTCGTACACCAAGTGGTGTAATCCTCTTGCAGAAGTACTTCCAATATACATTCCAGGCCTTTTTCTTACAGCTTCAAGACCTTCCAATACCTGAATCTGATTTTCATCATACACAATTTTTTTTAATAAATCTTTTTCTTCGATACTGTTTTTTTCTTTATTATCTTTTTTCTCCATATTTTTCTCCATTTTTTTTATTTATCTTTTTATTCTGTTTTTACATACCCATATCTTTTTTTATTTACTCTTTGTAAAAGGGTTATTGATGATACAGGAGATATATACACAATTTTTTTATTATTTTTCTCAGTTATCACAACCGAACGTCCAATCTTTTTTGAAATATTTACAATATTTCCATCTTCTTTTAAAATTTTTAAATAGTTCTTTGTTTCATCTAATATTGCAGATGTTTTCATATTTAATATGGCTATTATATTTTTTTTCTGTATTTTCACTTCTCCTCCTATATTTAAAAACACTATACATACCCCCTTTTATTTCACACTTCCTTTTTTATTCTAACATAATTTCACCATTTTTAACATAAAAATATTTTTTATCATTCCTTTTTTCCATAAAAACACTTTCTTTCCCCGTGCATGTTATAATTGTCTGTATATTGCTTATATTATTAAAAACGTATGACTGCCTCTTTTCATCCAATTCAGACATTACATCATCCAATAACAGTACCGGATATTCATTCGTTATTTCCTTCATAATATCTATTTCTGCAAGTTTTATTGAAAGTATCGCTGTTCTTTTTTGCCCCTGGGATCCGAAAATTTTTGCACTCATATTATCTATTTCTATTTCAAAATCATCTCTTTGTGGTCCTATCATCGTTTGCCCTTTTTCAATCTCTTTTTTTTTGTTTAATTCTATTTTTCTTTTTAAACTATTGTATATATTATTGATATCCCATTCTTTTTCAATTTTTATTGAAGGTTTATATTTAAACAATAACCCTTCCTTTTCTTTTGTTAATGTTCTGTGTCTATATTCCGCAAACTTTTCCATCACTCTCGCAAATTCATATCTTACCATCATTATTTCAGAACCTGTTTTTATTAAATTTTCATCCCATATCTCCAACAAATCCTTATTTTTTCCTGTTTCGTTTATTTTTCTAAGTATGTTATTTCGCTGTACAAGTATTCTTCCATAATTCTGTAGCATATAAAAATACTTTGGTTTTATCTGACTTATACCAATATCAACAAATCTTCTTCTTTCAGCAGGCCCATCCTTTATTATCATCAAATCCTCAGGTGAAAACATAACAACATTCAAATTACCCATTAATTTTCCTATTTTCTTTGCCGGTATCTCATTTATATTTATTCTTTTCCTTTCATTTTTTTCGTATATTATTTCTATACTCTTATCTATTCCTTCCCTGTTAAATAAAACCTCGACCCTATACCATTCCTTGTTCAATTTTACAAGTTCAATATCTTTTGGTGTACGATGTGACCTTCCCGATGCACATAAAAATATTGCCTCAAGCACGTTTGTTTTTCCTTGTGCATTATTTCCATATATTATATTACTACCCTTTGAAAAATCAATTTCCTCTTTTTCATAATTTCTGAAATTTTCTAGTTTTATTTTCTTAATATACAAATTATCCTACACCTATTTCCTTACAGGCAGAATCATATGTGCATATTCTTCCCCATCAATTGGCTTTATTGTACACGGCCCTACATCTGATGTAAAAAATAAATATATGCTTTCTTCTTTTAATACCCTTAATGCGTCTATAAAATATCTTGGATTAAAACTTGCTTCAATTTCATTTCCCTCCAACTCAATATCTATTTCCTCTTCTACTTCTCCAACTTCACTCTTCGACGATATTATCATTTTTGATTTTTTTATACTTAACCTTATAGGATATTTTCTTTCTTCACTTGTTATAATCAACGATGCCCTTTCTATACCTGATAACATATTTTCTCTGTTTATCTTCACTACTATTTCATTTTCCTTTGGTATTATACTGTTATAATTCAGATATTCTCCTTCCAAAAGATTTGAAATAACTTTACATTCTTTCATATCGAATAATATTTGATTCTTTGTACTATATAATGTTATTTCTTCTTCGGTATTCTGTATTATCCTTTCAATTTCTCCAAGTGTTTTACCAGGAACCACAACTCTTAATTCTCTTTCATTTTCATCGGCTCCCTTCAATTGTTCCTTATACATTGCAAGCCTGAAACCATCTATTGACACAAACCTTATACTGTTATTAATACATTCAATCAATGAACCTTTAAGTATTGGCCTGTTCTCATCCATACCAACAGCAAATATCGTATTCCTTATCATTTCCTTTACTATTCCCTGATTTATCTTAAACTCATTTTCTTTTTTTATTACCGGTATAGCCGGATACTCCTCTGCTGAAAGCCCATTAATTTCGAAGTGTGATTTTTGACACTCTATTTTTATATGATTTTCCTCGTCAGATTCTATCTTAATTTCATCCTCTGGCATTCTTCTTACAATATCACCAAATATTCTTGAATTTATTACAGTTGATCCTTTTTCTTTTATATCTCCTTCTATATATGCTTCAATACCTATTTCAAGATTATTTCCCGTTAATTTAATTATTTCATTTACTTCAATAAGAATTCCTTCAAGTATTTGCAGATTGCTTTTTGTTGATACAGCCCTTTGAACTATCGTTATTCCTTTAACCAAATCATCCTTTTTGCATATGATTTTCATTTTTTATAAACCTCCTTTTTATAATATGTTATATATATTAATAATAATTAGTAGCAGTAGTAATAAGTATTGTTAATATTGTTTATAACTCTCATAAGATTTTTGTTAAGCACTCTTTACCTGTTTATATTTTTGTTGATAATTCTGTATTATTTTTTTAATAAATCACAATATTTAAATTTTTTTCGATATCAACATTTTATTATCCCCATATCCACATTACATTGTTGAAAACTTTTCTTTTATTTTATTTTCCCGCTATATTTCTTTTAAGTTCTTCAACTGTTCTTTTTATTTCTTCATTTTCAAAAATACCTTTCTCTACCTTATTGCAAGCATGAATAACGGTAGTATGATCCCTTCCTCCAAATGCACTCCCTATTTTTGGCAGTGACATTTCTGTAAATTCTCGGCACAAGTACATAGCTATCTGTCTTGGATGAGCAATATCCTTGCTTCTTCTTTTAGATTTAAAGTCTTCTATCTTCATATCAAAATACCTTGAAACCGTATCAATTATAAGATTACTGTCAATTCTCCTTACTCTGTTTTCATCCATAAACTCTTTTAAAGCTTCTTCTGCACGTTCCAGATCAATACTGTTATCAGTAAGCGATGAATATGCAATAACACGGTTTAAAGCTCCCTCTAATTCACGAATATTTGAAACTATCTTATTTGCAATAAATTCAAGTATTTCATCATCAACATGAGTTTTTTCCAACTGTGCTTTTTTTCTTAATATTGCAATTCTTGTCTCAAGGTCAGGTGATTGGATATCTGCAATAAGCCCCCATTCAAATCTTGAACGCAACCTTTCTTCAAGTGTTGTTATCTCCTTTGGAGGTTTGTCACTTGATATTACTATTTGCCTGTCAGCTTCATACAAAGCGTTAAAGGTATGAAAAAACTCTTCCTGAGTCCTCTCTTTGCCTCCTAGAAACTGTATGTCATCTATAAGTAAAATATCCATATTCCTGTATTTACTTCGGAATTGTACATTTTTATCGTCCTTTATTGCATTTATAAGTTCATTTGTAAATTTCTCAGATGTTACATAAAGTACCTTTTCAGAAGAATTTGCATTAATAATATATTGTCCTATGGCATGCATCAAATGCGTTTTCCCAAGACCGACACCTCCGTATAAAAACAGAGGATTATACGCTCTTGCAGGGGATTCCGACACTGCAACCGATGCAGCATGTGCCAGCCTGTTACTGTTTCCTATAACAAAGGTATCAAAAGTATATTTGGGATTTAAAGTAGATTCATACATATCCTCTTCACTGTTATTATTTAAACTTTTACTGTTTCCTATTGAATTCTGGCCTTTATTTGTTGTAAAATTTATTTCATATTCCTTTGATGTCGATTCATATAATGCATTTTTGATTAGATTTACATATCTTGATTCTAGTATTCCTTTTATAAAATTATCCTGTACACCTAATTCAATTGTATTGGAGTTTATTGAAATCGGTTTTATTGTCTTTATCCACGTGTTATAACTTATTGTAGTCAATTCGTCTTTAAGAAGCATAAGTGTTTTTTGCCATACTATATCTGCTTTATTACCCATTTTTTCCTCCAATACTATTATATACAAGTTAATTTCCGTAAATAAAGTATACATATAACTTTAATATGAGTTTGCATACTATTTACAGATTCTTAACAAACATATGGGGATTTTCTAATAAAACCTTCCGATATTCCCCTTTATCAACAGTAATAATAATATATCAGAAAATAAATATTAATTCAATATCAATATAGTGCAGTTATACATAATAATCTTTGGCATACATTATATTATCTATATAAATAGCATCTTGACATTGTTTTGCTTTTTAATATATAATCTTTTAATAAAGATAATGTTCCAAAATATGCGACATTACTTATTAAGCGTAATATTAAGGGTTTTGTGAACTTTCCAAGTTGAAATTCCCTTTTTGCTTATAATGAATTAAGTATTGCTGTTTTGGATAGCGATTTAAACTTTAATAGTAAATTATGTATTAACATATAACGGAAGTGTGGTGGAATAAAATATGCTTAGGACGTATCAACCTAAAAAAAGGCAAAGAAAAAAAGAACACGGTTTTATGAAAAGAATAAAAACGGCTAATGGCAGAAAAGTATTAAAAAGAAGAAGGCAAAAAGGAAGGAAAAGACTTACAGCATAAGGCCGCAAAAATGTGGTCTTTTTCTTTCTATATCCGGGTTAAAGGGTTTTTCTTTATATGAAAGAGATTATTACATTAAAAAAAAACTATGAATTTGCACATGTTTATAAACATGGTAAATATAAGGCAGGAAAATATTTAGTCATATACCTGCTCAATAATAATTTATCAGTTAACAGAATTGGAATAACATTAAGCAGAAAGATAGGAAACAGTGTTAAGAGAAACCGTATAAAAAGACTAATAAGGGAAAACTACAATATTTACAAAGATAGCTTGAAGACAGGATATGACATTGTAATACTTGCAAGAAACAAAAATGCAGAACCGGAATTTAATGCTATAGGCAAGGAAATGAAATATTTTTTTAAAAAGCTTGATTTGTATATCCCTTAATTTTTAAAAAAGGAGAATTTAGGATGAGCGAGTTTGTGAAGAAAATGCTACTTTTTTTAATAAGTTTCTACAGAAAAGTGATATCACCCATGAAGAAACCCAGTTGTAGATTTTATCCCACATGTTCGCAATATGCCTTTGAAGCTATAAGCAGGTATGGCTGCCTGAAGGGTGTATTTTTATCAATTAAAAGAATTTTGAAATGCCATCCATTTCATCCTGGTGGTTATGATCCTGTAAAATAAACAAAAGGAGAAAATAATATGCTTGATCCCATTGCAAAACCGCTTGGCCAGTTTCTATATTTTATATACAATACTATTGGTTTGCATAACTATGGCCTTGCAATAATAGTGTTTACACTTATAGTAAAGATTGTACTTCTTCCACTTACATTAAAACAATACAAATCAACACAGAAGATGCAGGAAATTCAGCCTAAAATACAGGAGATACAAAAAAGATATAAAAATGACAAAGAAAAATTAAACCAGGAACTTATGAAAGTTTACCAGGAAAATAAGGTTAATCCGGCTGGCGGGTGCCTTCCTCTTTTAGTTCAAATGCCAATACTTATATCATTGTATTGGGTTATAACTCAACCTCTTAAATTCATGCTTAAAAAAACTCCTGAAGTAATAGAACAGCTTATAGAAAAAATACCTGAAACATTTCCCATGGGATTTTCACAGCAGATAGGTGTTCTTGATTATTTCAGCCAGAATGCTGATAAACTTGCCGGAATTGAAAATCTATTAAGTGTTGATGAACTTATAAATCTTCAGTTTTTGGGGTTAAATCTCGGAAGAATAGCTACATATAATACTGATTTGCTTTTCGGCCCCGAGTCACATATATATCTGCCACTTTTACTGCTTCCAATAATTGGTGTTATTACAACATATATTTCCTCAAAAATGTCTATGCCTCAAAAAACTCAGAATAACAAAAGTACTTCTACACAGAATACATCTGGGGGAATGGGAAAATCAATGATGTATATAGGACCTATTATGACATTGATATTTTCATTTCAATTGCCGGCAGGTGTTGTGCTTTACTGGATTGCGGGATATGTATTTCAGATATTCCAGCAATTGTATATAAATAAAAAAATACTTTCCAAAAAGGAGGAAGTGTCAAAATAAATGGAATATTTTATTGAAAAGACAGCTAAAACTATAGAAGATGCGGTAAAATTAGCTCTTGAAGATTTGAATACTGATAGGGACAGTGTTAATGTTGAAATTGTAGATAAAGGCAGTAAAGGTATTTTAGGCCTGCTTGGAAACAAGGAAGCAACTGTAAGGGTAACACTTAAAGAATCAATATCTGATATTGCAGCTTCTTTTCTTATGGATATATTCGAAAAAATGGATATTGACACGGAAATTGATACCAGTGAAGACAATGAATTACTTCAATTAACAGTTACAGGAAAAGATTGTGGAAGCCTTATAGGAAGAAGAGGAGAAACGCTTGATGCACTCCAATATCTAACCAGTCTGGTTGTTAACAGGAATAGGGACAAATATAAAAGGGTTACTCTAGATATTGAAAATTACAGGGAAAAACGAGAACAGGCACTTATAAGACTTGCAGAAAAACTTGCTGACAAAGTAATACGAAATAAGCACAGTATAACGCTGGAACCCATGAATCCTTATGAAAGAAAGGTTATTCACTCAACCCTTCAGGAAAACAGGTATGTGAAAACATATAGTATTGGAGAAGAGCCAGGTAGAAAGGTGGTAATATCCCTTAAATAGATGATGATTGATTCATATGCCGATCTCAACGATACAATTGCAGCGATTTCTACACCATTAGGCAAAAGCGGAATAGGTATAATAAGAATAAGTGGAAAAGAAGCCTTTGACGTAGCAGATAAAATATATAAGGGAAAATATAAATTTTCCGAATTACTTCCAAACACTATAAATTACGGATGGATAATAAATCCCGGCAGTTTGGAAAAACTCGATGAGGTTTTAGTTTCAAAATTTAAGGCACCAAAGACTTATACAGGTGAGAATACGGTAGAAATCAACTGCCACGGAGGTATTGCAGTTATAAAAAGGATACTTGAAATGTTGATGTGTATTGGTATAAGAGCTGCAGAACCGGGTGAATTTACAAAAAGAGCTTTTCTTAACGGTAGAATTGATTTACTTCGTGCAGAAGCCGTAATTGATGTAATTAATTCTAAGACAGATAAAGCAGCGAGTGCAGCGTTGAGCCAGCTTGAAGGTAAAATGTCTGGAAAGCTACAGAATATCAGAAGGCAAATGATAGGAATTATAGCAAATATAGAAGCTGTACTTGATTATCCCGAATTTGATATAGATGATCCTGAAAAGGAAGATATTCTTGAACAATTGAATAAAATAAAAGATACATTTAAAGATATATTATCCAGTTTTGAGAGAGGGAGGATAATAAGAGATGGTATAACTGCAGTAATATGTGGAAAACCAAATGTAGGCAAATCTTCACTGTTAAATGAGCTGACAGGGAAAGACAGGGCAATTGTAACAGAAATACCAGGTACAACAAGAGATATTATAGAAGAATATGTAAATATTAAAGGTATACCAGTAAGGCTTATTGATACTGCAGGAATAAGAAATACAATTGATACAGTTGAAAGTATGGGAGTAAAGTCGGCCAAAACATCAATCAAGGAAGCAGATATGGCATTGGTAATGCTGGATGCGTATACCGGACTTCAAAAGGAAGATTATGATGTTCTCAATGAAACTGAAAATATAAAAAGAATTGTACTTATAAACAAAACAGATGTTTCATCAAGTGAAAATATAATTAAAATAGAAAAACAGTTAAATAACTTGAATATCATTAGGATATCCGTTAAAATGATAGAAGGCCTTGATGAAATTGAAGACGAAATATCAAGGATGTTTTTTAGTGAAGAAATAGAACATAATGAGGAAATACTTCTGACAAATATAAGGCACAAAAAGCTTTTGGACAAAGCTGTCAAAAGGCTTGATGAAGCTGTATACGCGATTAAAAACGGTATTCCTCCGGATATTTTTGTTTCAGATATAAAAGAAGCTGCAGAAAATATAAGTATAATAACAGGAGATTCAGTTTCTGCAGATATAATAAATGAAATATTCAGTCGCTTTTGTATTGGAAAATAGGTGATTTTAAATGACAGAATATAAAGCCGGAAAATATGATATAGTAGTTGTGGGAGCGGGGCATGCAGGATGTGAAGCTGCACTGGCCACAGCAAGATTGGGATTTAAGACAGTATTATTTGCTATAAACCTTGACAGTATTGCAAATATGCCATGTAATCCAAGTATTGGTGGTACGGGGAAAGGGCATCTTGTAAGAGAGATTGATGCTCTTGGAGGAGAAATGGCTAAACTTGCCGATAAGACCCTTATACAATCCAAAATTTTAAATACTGCCAAAGGTCCAGCTGTTTTTTCACTTCGCGCCCAAATTGACAGGCGGCTCTACCAGATGGAAATGAAAAATGTACTTGAGAGTCAGGATAATCTGGAGGTAAAACAAGCTGAAGTTGTAGAAATAGTACTTGAACCCATAGACAAAACAAGTTTGAACAAGGTAAAAAGTATTAAGACGCATACAGGTGCAATTTTTGAAACAAAAACCGTAATACTGGCAACAGGAACATTTTTAAAAGGTAGAATTGTAATAGGGGATGTTTCATATAGCGGAGGGCCTGACGGATTATTTCCAGCCAATAGGTTATCTGAAAGCCTTAAAAACAATGGTATAGAACTTATGAGATTTAAAACAGGTACACCTGCACGTATAAATAGAAGAAGCATAGATTTTTCAAAATTAAAGGAACAAAAAGGAGACGATGAAATAGTTCCATTCTCCTTTGAAACGGGCTTGTTGTCCAAAAAGCAGGTTTCATGCTGGCTTACCTATACCAACAATGAAACTCACAGGATAATACGTGATAATCTTGACAGATCTCCTCTTTTTTCAGGAAACATAGAAGGAACCGGACCCAGATATTGTCCTTCAATAGAAGATAAGATTGTAAAATTTCCGGATAAGGAGAAACATCAGGTATTTATAGAACCTATGGGGTTAAATACACAGGAAATGTATTTGAATGGAATGTCAAGCAGCCTTCCTGAAGACGTTCAGCTTGAGATGGTAAAAACCTTACCAGGCCTGGAAAATGTTTCGTTTATGCGTACTGCATATGCAATTGAATATGATTGTATTGATCCTTTACAGCTTAAACCGACACTTGAATTTAAAAATATTAGAGGGCTTTTTTCAGCAGGACAGATAAATGGAAGTTCAGGATACGAAGAGGCTGCAGCACAAGGAATAATGGCAGGCGTAAACGCAGCTGCATTTTTAAAAAACGGGAAATCATATATTTTGGACAGGTCACAGGCATATATCGGAGTACTCATTGATGACCTGATTACAAAGGGTACTGATGAACCATATAGAATAATGACCTCAAGAGCAGAATACAGACTGCTTTTAAGACAGGATAATGCTGATTTGAGGCTTACACCTCTAGGTTACGAAATAGGGCTTATAAGCAGGGAAAGATATGAAAAATTTCTTACTAAAAAAGAAATGATTGAAAAGGAAATAATGAGGCTTAAAACTACAGTGTTATCTCCTGATAAAAAATTGAATGCATTTTTGTCTGAAAGAAAAAGTACGGCAGTAAGAACAGGCGTCAGACTGTCTGAACTTCTGAAACGTTCGGAAATAACTTATGATACCCTTTCACAGGTTGATACCAATAGAATAAACTTTCCGGATGATGTAAAAGAACAGGTGGAAATTTCAGTAAAATATGAAGGATATATAAAAAGACAGCTTCTTCAGGTTGAACGTTTTAAAAAGCTGGAAGAAAAATCAATTCCTAAAGGATTTGATTATGATTCCGTAAAAGGCCTTAGAATTGAAGCACGTCAAAAGTTATCAAAAATAAAACCTTTATCAGTTGGGCAGGCATCTAGAATATCAGGTGTTTCACCTGCAGATATAAGTGTTTTGCTTGTTTATCTTGAACAGTCTAAAAGAAAGGCACAATAAACTTTGCTATGGATTATTGGGAAATACTTTTGGAAGGAGCATTAAATTTTGGTGTTTCAATAGATAAATTTACCGTAAAACAATTTATGTCATATGCGGAAATGCTTATTGAATGGAATAATAAATTTAACCTGACATCAATTGTTGGAATAAAGGATATAGTAATCAAGCATTTTCTTGATTCATTAAGTATAACCCCAATGTTATCAAATATAAAGGGAAAACTAATCGACATTGGAACAGGAGCGGGGTTCCCAGGAATACCGTTAAGACTTGTTCTTGATAAACCGGAAATTCTCCTTATCGATTCAAACGGGAAAAAAATTAAATTTTTAAACCATGTAATTATTAATCTTTATCTTAATAACATAAATGCTGAAAAAATACGAGCCGAAGATATGGGAAAAGATAAAAACAACAGGGAAATATATGATGCTGCTGTTATAAGGGCTGTTTCCATATTGCCGGTTATTTTGGAATATAGTCTTCCCCTTGTGAAATGTGGTGGAATTTTCATTGCGATGAAGGGAAAAATAGATGATGAAATTAAATGGTCACAAAGGGCATTGAGTGAACTTGGAGGAAAAATTGAAGATATTAGGAATATTATTTTACCATTTAGTGATTATGAAAGAACGATAATTATAATAAGAAAAGTTCGACAAACTTCTCCAAAATATCCAAGAAAAGCTGGTAAACCGACAAAAAATCCAATCATATAAACCAAATTTAATAGTAATTCACAATATTATGACGAACGATTTTATTCAAATAAAAAAGGGTTTAAAAATAATATGACGAATATATAAAATTATGTGCCAATTGAAAAATAATTGTAATTGTGTTTCACTATTTAATACATTCAATAAGGAGGTTGACTACTTAGAATGCTGGAAAATAAATATCAAATACCACAGACATCAAAAAATAAGGGCTCAAATTTGCATAAAAACATAGTCTACATTAAAAGAGAATTAATAAGGCCGAACCCTTATCAACCCAGAAGAAAATTTGATAAGGCAGCTCTTGAGGAACTAAGCCACTCAATAAAGGAATATGGTATATTACAGCCAATCAGTGTGAGGGAAATATCATCCAGCCATTATGAACTTGTTTCAGGCGAAAGGAGATTACGGGCGGCAACGTTGGCAGGACTTAAAGAAGTTCCGGCAGTAATCATAACAGTTAATGATGATGATTCTGCAGTCATGGCTTTAATAGAGAATCTTCAAAGAGAGGATCTTTCCTATATGGAGGAAGCGGAAGGATATAATAACCTTATAAATGAACACAAATTTACACAGGAGGAACTTGCAAGAAAAATAGGAAAGAGCCAGTCTACAATAGCAAATAAAATAAGACTTCTAAAACTGCCGCTTATTGTAAAAAAAATACTTACAGACAACGGGCTCACGGAAAGGCATGCAAGGTCACTTTTAAAACTCCCGGATGAACAATTACAGCTCAAGGTATTAAAAACTGTATGTGATAAGGGTTATAACGTTAAAAAGACAGAAATGCTTGTTGATAAAGCTATTGAAAAATATTCCCGAAGATTAAGTGAAAATAACTGTGAGCGTAAATTTACAAAGAGCATAAAGGATATCAGGATATTTGTCAATACCATAAAACAAGCTATAAAAATGGTAAAGGATGCAGGAGTAAAAACGAAGGCTGCACAGATAGATAGGGGTGAATATGTAGAATTTATAATTCGTATACATAAAAACTGATCCACAGTCGCCTGTAGCATTTTTTCAGAAAAATATTTCATCAAATATAATTTTGTAAGTCTGAATAGTTACAACTGGCCGAAAAAGGAGAAACTCAAAAAATAAATATATAGACATGCTGCCAAAAGTTTATTAGAATATAATAGTAAACTTAAAAGGCAGCTTTTTTGTTATAAAAATATTAGTTAATATTTAGGGAGTGAGAAATGCAATATGTCACAATCAGAAAGTACAAATGATGAGAGAGTAATACAGGTTGATATCGAATCGCAGATGAAAAAATCGTTTATTGACTATGCAATGAGTGTTATTGCGGACAGAGCACTGCCTGATGTAAGAGACGGCCTTAAACCGGTTCATAGAAGAATTCTTTATGCAATGTTTTCAAGTGGTTTTACACCTGATAAACCATACAGGAAATGTGCAACGACAGTTGGTGAAGTCCTTGGTAAGTTTCACCCGCATGGAGATGCAGCTGTGTATGACAGTATGGTGAGAATGGCCCAGAATTTTTCATTAAGGCATCCTTTGATTGACGGGCATGGCAACTTTGGTTCAAGAGACGGTGATATGCCTGCGGCGTACAGGTACACAGAAGCAAGGCTTGCTAAATTATCAATGGAAATGTTAACAGATATTAATAAGGATACCGTTGATTTTAAGCCTAATTTTGATGAACGGGAAAAAGAGCCTGTAGTTCTTCCATCTCGATTTCCAAATCTGCTTGTGAACGGAGCATCGGGAATAGCGGTAGGTATGGCAACAAATATTCCTCCACATAATATGGGAGAGGTTATAGACGGTATTATTAAAACAATAGACACACCGGATATATCAATAGAAGAGCTAAACAGGATAATTAAAGGGCCCGATTTCCCAACAGCAGGTACAATAGTAGGAAAACAAGGGATTCGTGAAGCATATAAAACAGGCAGAGGCAGGATTGTTATAAGGGCAAAAGCAGAAATAGAACAAATGCCATCAAACCGTCAAAGGATAATTGTTAAAGACCTGCCATACCAGGTTAATAAAGCGTTGCTTATAGAAAAAATAGCAGAACATGTCAAAAATAAAAAAATAGAAGGTATAGCCGGTATAAATGATGAATCCGACAGAAACGAAGAGATAAGAATAGTTATAACTCTTAAAAAGGATGCAAATGCAAATGTTATACTGAATCAGCTTTACAAGCATACGCAGCTTCAGGACTCATTCAATGTAAATATGATTGCTCTTGTTCAAGGTAATGACGGTAAGTTTGAACCGAAAATGATAAACTTAAGGCAGGCTATTGACTATTACGTTGTCCATCAAAAAAATGTAATAACCAGAAGGACTGAATTTGAATTAAATAAGGCAGAAGCAAGAGCCCATATTCTGGAAGGGCTCAGAATCGCACTTGATAATCTTGATGAAGTTATAAGAATTATCAGAAGTTCAAAAACAGAAACTGAGGCAAAACAGGGATTAAGCGATAGATTTAAATTAAGTGAAAAACAGTCACAGGCTATAGTTGATATGAGGCTTGGCAGGCTAACAGGACTAGAAAGAGAAAAAATAGACGCTGAATACGATGACCTTTTAGATAAAATAAAACATTATAAGGAAATTCTCAAAAACGAAAAACTGGTATATGATATCATAAAGGAAGAAATAACCGTAATAAAAAACAAATATGCAAATGACAGGCGTACGGAAATTGTTCCTGATGAAGAGGAAATCGATCTGGAAGACTTGATACAGGAAGAGGAAAGTGTTATTACACTTACTCATTACGGATATATAAAGAGAATACCTCTTGATACTTATAAAAGCCAAAGAAGAGGCGGTAAAGGCAAAACAGGTTTAAGTACAAGAGAAGAAGATTTTGTTGAAAACCTTTTTATAACATCTACACACAATTATATATTGTTTTTTACCAATTTAGGCAGGGTATATAGGCTTAAAGCCTATCAGGTACCTGAGTCGGGAAGGCAGGCTAAGGGAACCGCTATAGTGAATCTTCTTCAGCTATCTCCCAACGAAAATATTACAACAGTTATACCTGTACAGGAATACAGTGCAGGAAAGTATCTCTTTATGGCGACAAAATTTGGTGTTGTTAAAAAGACAGATCTTATGAGATTTGACAATATAAGAAAAGGTGGCCTGACGGCGGTATCACTTGATGATAATGATGAACTTATTGGTGTTAGAATGACAGATGGCACAAAAAGTATAATTCTTGTCACCAGAAATGGCTTGTGTATAAGGTTTTATGAAAAAGATGTAAGGTCTCTTGGAAGAATTGCAAGAGGAGTAAGAGGGATACGCCTTAATGAAGGAGATTATGTTATAGGGATGACGGCATTTTTAGATGATACAACTCTTCTTGTTGTTACAGAAAATGGTTTCGGTAAAAGAACGGAACTGGATGAATATAAAATACAATCCAGAGGGGGTAAAGGTGTACTTACATACAGGATTACGGAAAAAACAGGAAGACTTGCAGGTATGAAGCTTGTAACAAATAATGACGACATAATGTTGATAACATCAGAAGGTGTTATTATAAGAATGTATGTGAATGAAATAAGTATACTGAGCAGAGCCACTCAGGGAGTGAGGCTTATGAGATGTATGAATGATACTCACGTTGTTGGACTTGCAAGAATAGAAAAAGAAGATGAAGAATATAAAGAAGATAAAGAAGATGAAAACAAGTTGTAATACAATGTTAACTTGATAATAAGGGCAGTATATCATATAATTAAAGTATGATATGTTTTCACAAAAGAAAAGTGGTATGCCATGATAAAAAGAATACTTGGACAGGTAAGAAAAGCTGTCCAGGATTATAATATGATAAATAATGAGGACAGAATTGCCGTAGGTGTTTCAGGAGGAAAGGACAGTCTTGCCCTTCTTTTTATACTTAGCAGATTAAAACAATTCTTTCCTGTTAGATTTGATCTGGAAGCTGTTACTATTGCACTTGGACATAAGAACGAAGATTATACCATGTTGAAGGAATTCTGCAATAATATCGATGTCAGACTTTCAATTGTGAAAACCTGTATCCATAAAATAGTTTTTGAAATAAAAAAAGAACGAAACCCCTGTTCATTGTGCTCAAAATTA
This sequence comes from uncultured Eubacteriales bacterium, assembly GCA_964486515.1. GTDB lineage: Bacteria > Bacillota > Clostridia > Acetivibrionales > CAZANH01 > CAZANH01. The sequence continues at coordinate 5,434 of CAZANH010000539.1, read as the reverse complement.
AGATACGGGGCTTTAAACAATGCGGCAAGGAAATTAAATTGTAATAAGGTAGCGTTGGGGCATAATAAGGATGATGTTATTGAAACATTTTTGTTAAGTTTAATGTTTGAGGGAAGAATAAATACTTTTTCCCCGAAAACGTATTTATCAAAAAAAAGCATTTATCTTATAAGGCCGTTTATTTATACGGAAGAAAGAGAAATAAAAGGGCTTGCTAAAAATAATAATTTACCTGTGATCTTGAATTTATGCCCGGCAGCAGGGAGGACTAAAAGACAATACGTAAAAGAGTTATTAAAAAAACTGGTAAAGGACAAATATGACATAAAAAGTAATTTGTTTGGAGTTATCAAACGTATGAGATTAAATGGCTGGTAATAAACTAATGAAAAAGCAGGTGGTAAAATGATTAAAATAAGCAAATATGTTTTAATTACTATTACAGTGATATTTGTTACTATGTTTTGCATTCAGCCTTCCAGTGCTGATTCCACTGTTATACATGAACAGACATCAAAAAGTAATATTACCTCCGGTGTAACCCTGCAGAATATTAAAAGGTTTACAATTAACGGTTGGGTTGATATAAATGTCCTGTATATTGATATGTCAAACAAATATGTAGATATTGATGTGTTAACCAATCCTGATGATTTAAAAACACTTGCAACAGTTAAATCACTTGCATATGCTAAAAATGCTGTTGCCTCAATTAATGCCAGCTTTTTTGATTCCGCAGGCAACGGAACAGGGTATCCCATAGGCCCTTTAGTACAATCAGGAAAAATCATAAATGCATCGAATTATTTCAATAAAAATAGTAATAATTTTTCATCATTTTCCATAGAGAATAACCGGAATATTCTTTATAACTACTGGAGATCTGAAATTACAATAAAAAATTCAAAAGGACAATCAGTTAATATTGAACGGTATAATAGCATTTCTACAGGTAAATATAGTGATCTGGCAGTAGTTGATTGTTATTGGGGAAATATTACTCCCGGAGTATCGGAACAGTGCCCGGATCCTGTTGAAATGGTTGTAATCAATAATAATGTGGTGCAGATAAGAAAATCCATGCCTGGCGTAACAATACCTGAGAACGGTTATGTTCTTGTAACTTCTCAGAAAGAATGGGAAAAAATCAGTGGTATATTTAAAACAGGTGAAAAGGCTGAAATGAATATTACGACTGTTCCAGCCTGGGAGAATATGAAAATGTCAGTATCAGGAGGGTCGATTCTTGTGAAAGACGGTGCGATACCTTCAACCTTCTCATTTGGCCCCTCATATATATCCGATATTAATCCCAGGACAGCCATAGGAAGTACAATGAATGGCAGTAAAATCATTCTTGTGACTGTTGATGGAAGACAGAATTCAAGTATTGGCATGACACAAACAGAAATTGCAGAACTAATGCTGGAACTTGGGTGTTATAATGCTCTCAACCTTGATGGAGGGGGTTCGTCGACGATGGTTGTCAGAAAACCGGGAATTGAGGAACTGATCGTTGTAAATAATCCTTCCGATGGTTCTCCAAGAGCATTATCTACAGCAATAGGAGTATTTTCAAATGCACCTGAAGGGCAAATAAGCGGTTTAATAATAGAAAACGAAAATGAGAATGTATTTGTAAAAACATCAATAAAATTTAATGTTAGAGGATATGATAACTGGTTAAATACGGTAAAATTTGATGAATCAAAATTAACCTGGAGTGTTTCCGGTATAAAAGGGCATTTTGATGGAAGTACATTTTATCCTGAATCAGTTGGTGATGGAAAAATTACAGCCCGTTTGGGAAGTATATCTTCATCTGTTGTTATAAGTTCACTGAGCAATCCTGTGGAGCTTGAACTTTCAAGCAGCAAAATAAGATTATCATGTGGAGAAACAAAAACAATAAATATAAAAGGTATTAATAGATATGGGTATGGTGCAAAAATAAACGGCAGTGATGTAAATTGGACTGTTAGCAATGAAACGGGTATTATTGAAAATGGAGTATTCACGGCTCAAAATACAGGTTCTGGTTATATAGAAGCGAAAATTGGCAGTGTAAAATCCTATTGTGCCGTATCAGTAGCTTCAGATGAGTATATATATACTGATTCGTTCGAAAACAATAACGCTATATTTTCGTCATATCCTGATTCAGTAATGGGAAGTTATGAAACAACAAACGAAAAAAAACACAGTGGAAATAATTCCGGAAAGTTATCTTATGACTTTACACAAAATACCGAAATCACAAGAGCTGCTTATATTAACTTTTTAAATAACGGGATTGAACTTAAACCATCAACATCAAGGATAGGTATGTGGGTGTATAACAGTGTGCCTTCAACAAACTGGTTTCGCGGAGAGGTTATTGATACCAATGGGACAAGCCATCCGGTAAATTTTGCAACAGGACTTGACTGGAATGGATGGAAATATGTTGAGGTATCATTTGAAAATGAAACTTATGTGCCCGCTCTTCTTAAACATATATACTTGGTTCAATTCCATCCGGTAAAAGATTCCGGAGAAATTTATATTGATGACCTGTCAATAATATCTTCAATTTTTGAACAGGCAGGCGATGAAAATATACCGGAAAACACAAAACCATTTGATAAATTCAATATAAGTGTTACGTATAAAAAAACACAGGGGTCATTCAGGTTTTCCGTGTTTGGTATTTCAGAGAATCCCGTTAATCCTCTTGAAAAATTAATACTTCTTAAGATGACTGAAAAAATAAATAAGTATATTGATACATGTGCATTTTTGGGGTCAGGCAGCCATACGGAAACAAAATTTCTTCAAAAGCCTTTTTTTGCTACAACTACAGGATATAAATCACAAGACATATCAAACAGCCGCCTTATACAGCTTGATGTTTCCAAAGGGGGTATAAGGCTTAGCAATAACAGCCAATGGCATTGGCTGTTTAATAAACTTGAAACTTTTAATGGTGATAACATATTTATATTTCTCGAAAAATCACCTGATAATTTCATAGATAGTCTGGAAGCCGATTTATTCAAGGAAACGCTGACGCAGCAAGTGAAGAAGAAAAATATTAATATATGGGTTTTTTATAAAGGAAACAAAAATGCAAGCAGAATGGAACGTGGTGTTAAATATATACAAACAGCAGGTTTTAACACGGAAGAAATTACTCCGAAAAATACTGATGCAGCGAAATACGTACTTGTGACAGTAATGGAAAACGGTCCGGTATATGAATTCAAACCTGTAATTGATTGAAGAATTATATTAAAGCAGTACTAAAATAACGTTCTGCCCTATCGACAAGTATTGTTACTATTGAATTATCTTTTCCATATAATTCAGCTATGTGACAGGAAGCCCAAACGTTCGCACCTGAAGATGTTCCTGCAAGTATTCCCTGAGATCGTGCCAGGAGCCTGGCGGTTTCTATGGCATTGTTATCTGTTACTTCTACTACATGATCAACAATATCTGTATCAAGGACAGGTGGAATAAACCCATCTCCTATCCCCTGTATTTTGTGTAAACCAGGTTCATGGCCAAGAAGGGCAGAAACATTTTTGGGTTCAACGGCTACAATCATTATATCAGGGTTCAGTTTTTTAAAATATCTTCCAACTCCACACAGTGTCCCTCCACTTCCAAGGCCGGATACGAATATGTCTATGTTACCTTTAAGCTGTGACCATATTTCAGGTCCAGTTGTTTTGTAATGAGTTATAGGATTATCAGGATTTTTAAATTGTTGAGGTACAAAAATCGAATCATCATTTGCAGTTATTCTTTCAACTTCTTCAATTGCACCGGGTAAACTTTTTTCTGAAGGAGTAAGGATTAGTTCAGCCCCCAGACCTGAAATTATTTTTTTTCTTTCTTCACTCATGTTTTCCGGCATAACTATAACAACACGGTATCCTTTTTGAATTCCTACAAGCGCTATGCCAATACCGGTATTTCCTGATGTAGGTTCCATTATTGTCATACCTGGTTTCAATTGCCCTTGTTTTTCAGCTTCCTCAATCATATAAAGAGCTACACGATCTTTTATACTGCCACCCGGGTTTAAAAATTCAGCCTTTGCATATATATTGTAATTCGTCATTTTCCTAAGATTTATTAAAGGTGTATTTCCTATAAGTTCAAGTATGGATTCAGTCATTATTTATAGGTTTCCTTTCCATTTATAATACCGGACAAATAATGATAAAAACCCTTATTTAAGTCTTCTCTGTTAAGTGCAGCTTCAACTGTTGCCTGTAAAAATCCAAGCCTGTTTCCTACATCATACCTTTTACCTTCAAAATCATATGCATACATTGCTTCAACCGATATAAGTCCTTTTAATGCATCGGTAAGCTGAATTTCACTATCCTTGCCAGGAAGAGAACGTTCCAGAAAATCAAATATTCTTGATGTAATTATATATCTTCCCAGTATTGCTATATTGGAAGGGGCGTTGCCTTTATCCGGCTTTTCTATAAGATCCTTTATTTTATATATCCGCTCCTCTACATTTTTGCAATTTATAATTCCATATTTTGATACATCCTCATGTGGAACCTGTTGTACGCCAATTATTGTTGTCCTGTATTCATTGTAAATGTTTATCAACTGTTTAAGGCATGGTACTTTGGATACGACAATATCATCACCCAGAAGAACGGCAAAGGGGTCGTCACCAATAAATGATCTTGCACATAAAATAGCGTGTCCGAGTCCTTTTGGCTCTTTCTGCCTGATATAATGTATGTTACCAAGTGCTGATATCTTTTGAACCTGTTCCAGAAGTTCAGTGTTACCTTTCCTTCCCAGAATATCCTCTAATTCATAAGACTTGTCAAAATGATCTTCAATTGCTCTTTTCCCGCGGCCGGTTACTATTATTATATCTTCAATTCCTGAAGCAATGGCTTCTTCAACGATATACTGAATTGTAGGCTTGTCGACAATAGGCAGCATTTCCTTGGGCAGTGCCTTTGTAGCGGGCAAAAATCTTGTACCCAATCCTGCCGCTGGAATTATTGCTTTTTTTACTTCCAAATAACAACACCTCTTTTTTTATTTCTTTAATAGTAACAGTTTGGGTTTATAAAGTCAATATATGGTATTATATTTCATAAATATTATAATGTTACAGTTACCATTCAAAGCCCCCTCTTAGCTTGAAGAATATTTTCCTGAAATGAACGCTACAAGTTCAAGCGGCTGTAAGTTCAGCCTTACATGTCAAATCAAACTCGTTGAATGCTTAAAAATATAACAAGAATTCATTTACGTTAATAAACTGTTTATAATTGTCATATATTTTTAATATAAAATAGAGGTGTAATATATTATTGTCTTTCAAAAGTTAACAAAAAAAACAAACTTTTTGTTTTAAAGATGTCTAAAAGCCTTAGTTTATGCGACTTTATCGTGGATCATATAT
>CAZANH010000538.1:0-11672 GCA_964486515.1 uncultured Eubacteriales bacterium | reverse complement strand
TGGGGGGGATACTTTGCCGCCATAACTGCCTTTCTTGCCTGTTCAGCAGTATTGACAAGTGGTACAATAACGCCCTGAGCCCCTAAATCCAAGGCCTGCCTGATGGCAAGGGTATCATTTTCCCTCACTCTTATCATGGGTACTGCTCCTCTTCCATGCATCCCTCTTGCTATTTCTGCAAATCCTTTTATATCAATATCAGTGTGTTCACAATCTGCTGCTATCCAGTCAAATCCTGCATTAGCCAGAATTTCAGCTACAACGGGGTGCCCTATCTGTATCCATGACCCTATGGACAGCTTTCTTTCAATCAATGTTTTTCGTACAGTGTTTTCAATCATCTCACAATTCCTCCTACCTTGTCTTCATACAAAATATTTTATTACAACATTATAGCATGTAGTAAACTCTTTTAATATCTGCATATTGCCCAGATATAGTCTAATATTGCCCTTATTTGTTTTGGGATACTTATCGCATACAACAAAATACCAGGCAATAAGATATATATTGTTTTAAAATAATGACGAGATGACCATTGCCAAAGTATTTCTCCTTGAGTTGAAGAACGTTTTTTGCTAAAAGTTGGAGATAAAAGTGGACGCCGGGCATAGTAAGACTGATCTCCTTGCACCTTCAAAAAACCATGTGAACTCTATTATAGATGTATTTACTATCTTTAAATTTGTTAATATTCCTTATACATTCCCTTTAAAGACTGATATAGTCTTTTATAAGCTTTATATACCTTATCATATACCATATATTTTTCAGGGTCAGGCTTGTATGTGCCTTCAATATTTACAAGCTTTTCACATGCTTTTTCTATGCTGTCAAATATGCCAACGCCGACTCCCGCCAAGATTGCAGCACCCAAACAGGTGGTTTCCCTACTCTTTAATGTAACAATTTCACGCCCCAATACATCTGCTTTTATAGTGTTCCACAAGCTGCTTCTTGCACCTCCACCAAGTGATCTTATGTTGCCGGTTCTAATACCGCAATTATCTGCTGTTTCAATATGTTCTTTCAGCATATAAGCCACTGATTCCATAATGGATCTTGCAAAATGCGCTTTTGTGTGTATAGGTCTTAAACCGTAAAAGACTCCTTTAGCATCAGGATTAAAGTCAGGGCATGCCATCCCGTTTAAATGTGGCAGCATCAAAAGACCTTCACAGCCTGGCATAATTCTTTCCGCCTCTTCGTCAATAAGAGCATACCCCAAATTACTGTCATAAAACTGTTTATAGAACCATTCAAGTACAGCACCTGCAGTCTGTGACCAAAGTATGAGAAAATACTTTTCAGGTATTGCATGGACATGACACGGAATATTAGCTTTTGGATTGTACTGCGGTATTTGATCCGTATTAATGCATACACCCATGCAAGTCCCGGTGGTTTCCGTCACAATTTTCCCCCCGGTATTTCCGGCACCAATCATTCCGGCTACCTGATCCATAGCACCCGTGACCACCAGGGTTCCTTTGTCAAGACCAGTCTGTTTTACCGCACTATCCGCAAGTTCCCCGATGCATTGGCCCGAATCCATAATTTCAGGTAATTGCTCCTCCTTGACCTCCATAAATTTCAGCATATCCTTCCACCAGCAACCGGTTCGAATATCAAAATAGGATGTGGATGAAATGATTGTCTTCTCCGTAACATATTTTCCTGTCAGGCAATGTAAAAGATAATCCTCCAGCATGAGAAATTTTTTTGCCTTGGCAAATACATCCGGCCTGTTCCTTTTAATCCAGAGGATTTTGGAAGCTGGCCAGGTAGCTGAAATCTCGGGCTGTCCAGTATGATCGTAAAACCTTTCAATGGGAAAAGCCCCCTGGATTTCTTCTGCCTCTTTCACAGCACGATTGTCCAGCCAAACAATGGAATTGGAAAGGGGCTCCCCTTTTTCATCCACAGGCGTGATGGTTTCTCCCTGACTGTCAATGGCCAATGCTTTTATTTGTGAAGGCTTGATTCCGGACTTATGGAGGATGTCCTTCACCACCTCCAAAAATACCTGCCAATACCTTTCCGCATGAAATTCCACTACACCATGCGTATCTTCAATAAGTGCATATTCTTGACTGGAAGATGCAATTATTTCTCCCTTTTCATCAAAAAGTGCTCCTTTAAACGATGTGGTACCTGCATCAATTCCTAAAATATAATACACCCTTTATCCCCCTAAAAAATCTTATTAAGCCTATTTTATTTTTTTTACCGTCTCCCTTTTCACCAGATAAGGATTCAATGTTATTTGCTGACAAACCTTGTTTTCCGGGTCTTCAATCTTTCCCAAAAGAATACCTGACACAGTTTTCCCCATTTGCTCGATGGGGCTGGTGACGGTTGACAGGGCATTGAACAGGTAAGGTGAACTCATGATATTGTCTATTCCAATAAAGGAAATATCATCAGGGATTCGAAGTTTTGCCTCATAAGCCGCCCGCATGGCACCAATGGCAATATCATCATAGGCACAGAAAAAAGCACTTGGAAGCCTTTCAATGCAAAGGGCTTCCTTCATTGCCTGATAACCACATTCTTCAAACCGCTCTTTTAGTACCCATATATATTCATCCTTCACATCAAGCTTGTTTTCCTTCATATAATTTAAAAACGTATTCAACCGGTCTTCAGAAAACCTGTCACCCATATAGCCTATTTCCTTGTGTCCCATATCCGTCAGATACTTGATAGCCAAGGTAACCCCAAATGAATCATTGATGTTGATACAGTCTACTTCATTAATCTCCAACCGACTTGCAACAAGTACCAGGGGGATAGGATTTTTCTTATTAATTTGTGCAAGAATATTCTGTATTTCGGTACCTTCCGTAATAAAGGCAATCCCATCAAGACCTCTTTCCATAAAGGTATGTAGCTGAAAAATTTCTTCCTTCAATTCAAAGTTGGAAAAACCAACAAAAACCCCATGCCCCTTAATTTGAAAGCTTTCATGAAGAACTTCAAGCAACTTTGAGTAATAATTGCTTTTTATTTCAGGGCAAACTATGCCAATGATATATTTATCCTTTTTCTTTGACTTTTCCGCCTTTTCTTTGCTCTTATAGTTGAGGATTTTTGCAATTCTCTGAATGTAGCTCTTCGTTTCTTCATTTAAGTCCTGCGTGTCCCTCAATGCCTTAGAAACAGTTGATAAGGATACCCCTAACACTTTTGCAATTTCTTTTAGCTTTGCCATATTTGCACCCTGCTCCTATATCATTTCAATATTCAACAACTTGCACATATTGCTTATAACTCCTAAATTGTCGCCATATGTCAGTATATAGTGCTGGCCCATAACCTTATCCGCAAAATCCTTTACCGGTACATCTAAAATGACCGCCAGACTGGGTAATTGTGGGGCAGGCGGACTCCAACCTGCTTCCTCCCAGGACAGGGGTTCAACCGCTTCTCCCGTTACAAGATGCATCATATACCGGTCTCCCTTGTTTGTCAATCGACATAAGGTAACCCTTCCAGTCTTTACCTTTGAAACATTTAAAATGCCTTCGCTTAAAAGTCCAAAACTGGTGGGGGTCACCTTGACAGGGCCTTCGGTTACCTCTTTGGGTACATAGTCGGGAACGCCGATAAGCACACGGTCCTCCATAAATTCATAAAACTCCATATAGGCCGCAATCTGGCCCGTAGAATACCTGCAAAACAATTGGGTGACTCCCCCCAGAGTATCGTTTTCCGGTATGGTGCATACCTTGAGTTCATTGGCAAGAAGCATGAAAACCATGGACGGTGGGAACTTTAATAATTTCTTCATACCATCCACATCAATGAGGGATACCGCATCGTAACCCTCTTCTTCGATTTTACCCTTAATGGCATGGTAGATTTTTGCCCCCAGCTCTAAAGTTTCTTTTTTTGGTTCCCTTTCAAAGACCCATTCATTCAAGACCTTAACAATTGTTCCCCGAACCTGTCCCTTGTCAACACATTCCATTCTTTGAATAACTTCAAGCATTTCGAAAAACTCTACTTCCGTCCCGATTTTTCCCTTCAGGGATACACCATCAAACATGGTACCATAAAGACGCATATCCCGGTAGCCCATCTGCCCCATTTTACTTCTGGACAGTTTGCACACGGCAACCGCAGCCCTTGCAAAGTCCTCAATTTCCTTTTTCCTGGGCCCTTTTCCAGGAAGATCATATATAAATTGAAAGCGGAACCCCATATCTTCCATTGGTTTTCGAATGGCAGTAGTTCCTGCCTGCGCAGCAGTGGTTAATAATCTTCCATTGATAAATTCTCCGGTAAGGCCCCACAAAAGCATGGGCTTCTCCTTGAATTCGCTTATCACCCTGATAACCGTATGAGACGGAATCCATCCTGTCAGACATACCACCAGAAAATCAAAATCACCCTTTTTTAGGTCCTCGATGGCTCTTTTTGCATTCGCTCCTTTTTCATCATCACTGATGGCATCTGTCTCTACCAGTTCAAAGCCCATTTCTTGTAAAACACTTTTTGCATTCTCGCACTTTTTTTCGAAAATTTCTTTTGGTGTATTTATCTCACCGAATCCTGCAAATCCCGCTCTACATTTAAACATATCCATATCCTCCTCGTACTTTAACAAATTATGTTGGACTTAAGATTATTTCAATGTCAATATAATTTTCGATAATATATTTGTTTTCGAAATTTTCACCCGTAACTATCCAAGGTCAGAAAAGGTAGAATCGGATATAGTAGACTTTCAAGCCCCTTGGTGCTTACCCATTCTTAAATAATAACGGCCCTGCAAAGGGAAGGGTACCTTCGGGGTTATATTCACCTGTGAAGCTCCAACCAACATAATTATTCATCTCCTTTTTCCATTTTTCAATTTCCTGTAGAAAATGTCCATCTTCCTACTCATGTCTGTCAAATCTCCTATCCCTTAAATTCCCCGGGTGTAACACCCAGGTATCTTTTAAAAACCCTGATAAGAGCGGCACTATCTTTATACCCCACATTGACTGCTACTTCATACATTTTAACATTCTCTGAGTTTTCAATAATTTCTTTTGCCTTCTTTATTCTAAGCATGTTCACATAATCCTTAAAACACATGCCTGCCTGTTCTTTAAAAAACTGTGATAAATAATTCGCTGAAAGGTTTAAATAGTTTGCAACCAGATTGAGGCATATTTGATCATTCGTATAATTCTTTTCAAGATAATCAACTATTTTATCAAACAGCTGGTTATTGTTGCTTTTTTTATGGACAAGACAGTATTTCCCTATATCGATACAATGTTCCTCTATCTTTTTAAATGCAAGGTCTATAGAAACATTTTCAACTGCTATCCTGTATATATTCTGTTCTACTTTCAGTCCTATATCCTCAGTCGTTTTGATAACAGTATTTACAAGATCCATGATAAGAAGTTTTACTTTGTTATATGATAGTCTTTTTTCAGCAAAATTGTCATTGTAGATATCGGTTAAAACACTTCTGATGTTATCAATATTGCCTGTTTTTATGTAGTTTATGAATTTTTGTTCTGTTTCCAGTGGGTAATGATATGCCGCCTGATTATCCACATCAACATGAATAGCACCAAACTCCATATATTTCTTTTTATATAATATTCCATACCTTACCGCTTCCAAAGCTTCCCGATATGCTGTAGGAATAGATTGCATACTGCTCTTCTTATTGCTTATCCCTACAATGGTATCCGAATTGAATTCTCTCTCAAATATTTCTGATAATATTTCTCCTATAGATATGATCCTTTCATGATTGATATCACCTATACCCAAAACGATGAGTCCAATTTTATTGATAATACAGGTGAAAAAATCATTGATATCAGGAAAATACTTTTTAAATACATGCTGTAAATAAAATGCTTTTCTACTAAAACCCTTGTCTGGATTTACTGCAAACAAAACATACTCCTTGTTCACTAAATGCATGCCACAGTTTTCCAAATGATAATGCAGATTGTCTGTAATCTGACCACCTATAATTTTACCAAAAGTATATTCTTTTATTGCATCTGAATTCTTTTCTTTTTCATCTCTTAATACAGTGTTTTCATCAACAATATCGGTAATTGAATATCCAATGTAATCATATATGTTGGAAACCGTCCTCCTTTTAAAGTGACCGGCAACTTTATCATATATGCTTAAGATTTTTTTGTAATCTTTATATGCAAAATAAAAAGTAAATATAATAAAAACACCTATTGTAAAAAACATTGCATAAAACAGCACTCCTTTAATGTAAATTTTATGCATGTTAAACTCACTATTTGGTGTTATGGTATCCAGTTCCAGCCCAAATATGTCAGACTGTAACTGTGATGTTATACCCTCACGGTTTTCGGCAGTACCATCCTGGCCTATATAAATTTCTGCCTTATTCTTGCCATCAGAGAATGCAAGTACGGATACGGTGTTTTTTGTTATTTTATTACTGTACAATATATTTCTCAGATAATTTTTACTAAGCTGAATAAGCAGCGTAGCCTTAATCATTGTTTTGTTGCCAAATGGCAGTGACTGTGCGTAAACGATTTGATTTTCCAAAGCTCTGTCAGTACCTGTAACAAGCAGTTTTCTATAATTATACACATTAAAACTTGAAACAATTTTCTCAAATCCAGGATCTATATTTTCAATATAAAACTGAATACTGAATTTTCCGTCGTTTGATAATACCATTCCATTACTAAAAACTATTAATACTTTGTCTATCAACCTGTTTGAATCTTTAACAGATTTTAAATCCTTGACGATTTGAACGGCCTGATACGCCTGATCATTTGTAAGTTCAGATCCAGCTCCGTAAAAACTTGCAACTCTGCTATTGGAGTTAAAAACAACTGCAATCTTTTCCAATTCAAGAATATCCTTTTCTATCTTATCTATACTGTTTTTAAGTAAGATATTGTTGACTACGCTGGTATGCTTTGTTAATACATTGTCATAGAATGAATACATAAACAGTGATTGTAAAATCAAGGCAACAATGACAATTAAATAAGTTTTTAACACATTGTATTCGATAATCTTTTTCATTTTTTTAAATATGAACTTAAGAGGTCTTTTCACATTCTTCCCTCCAGTCAAAAATAACCAATACATATCTTGGCACATCTCTATACCGATTATATCAAATTTACATGGAAAACTCAAAATAATAATTCATATAAATACTCCATCTAACTGACATTAATTTTCAACATATACATTTTATCATTTAATTAAACTTCAATGTTGCTCAAAAATAGTCCAATATTGCTTCCTTAATTATCCTGCCACTTATATGCAAACGACTGTATACGTATTATTTTTATTCATATATTATCTTAATGTTCCTGCATTATTTTAAAGAACTAACGGACTCATAATGTCTTACTCTGCCTGAATCAAGTAATACATGGTTCTGAAACATTCTCCAATCTTAAAGCTGAATACGCCTTCGCTGTATTCTGAAGGGATAACTCCTGTAAAAAAGCCCTCTGCATTAACAGCCCATACTCTTAAATTCTCTACCTTAGTTGTTATTTCTATCTTTGCTTTAATTGCTTCTACAAGGATGGGCGGTCTTCCAATATTCAGCATTTCATTGTGTTCTTCATTGAATTTCATATCAGTGTTTTCCGAACGTCCCACTGCAGTGAGTAGTATGTTGTCTGAATTGCTTAAAGGTTCCTCTGTCAGGGAACTTAATGCAATAGTGGCAAAATCTGTTTCTGACTTGACTTTCAGATTTTTCAATGACAGGGTGCCCGCATCGCCAACAAACCCATATACCACTTTCGTTCTTGGTGTATCGATCCATCCGATTCTTTTCTCCCAGTTTCTATATAGTTCACCTGTATCAGATACAACCTCACCATTGGCTTTTTCAACTTTCTCCCCTTTAGCTGTTAAAACTTCATCTGCCTTGCTTTCACATCCATTGAAGAGCATTCCTAACCTATGCTTTTCACATAACAGATCAAGATCTGGAATGCTGTATTCAGTCAGGTTCATATCCTCCAATTTAATTTCAAGACTTTTATTTGCAGGCTGAATATCACCTCTACGGTACATAAGTGCTGCATGATAGAATAATCCAAATTTAGCAGGATCATTCCATGTATTAAAAACACCTTCCCTGTAAGAAGTACCCCCGATTGCTTCCGATGATACCTCCTTACCCGTAACATGAATATTGGTCATGGTTGAATAACTGTAGGTATGTATGGCAAAGCCAGCCCAATCCTGAAGCAAGCCAATAGCTGCCAGCCACAGTGAACTTTCCGCTCGCCACTCATTCGGCCATGGTGCATCCCATTCGGATACAAAAAATGGCCTGTCTAAAAATCTTTGATAAGAAAGTAATCCAAAAATCGTGTTTTTTTCTGCTACCATGGGCCTGTTATCAAAAGCTTTTTCATTTTCTTTCCATTTCCATTGATACCAATAGGTGTGACTATCCGTAAAATCCGAAACCAGCTGTGCACAACTATTGGCAGCCTTTTGCGATTGATTGGTTCCTGTGATGGGGATTTTTACTCCAATTCCCCTCATATGATCAATCATTTCCAAATAATATTTTTCTTGTGTTTCCCTTAAAAACCGGAGCATTACTTCCTCTTCACTTCCAAAATCCACTTCTGCCACAGGTGGTTTTATTTGATTTTCCACACACCATTTACCATACATCCTTGCGAGTTCAGATTTATAGGGTTCAATGGCGACGGGCCGATCTTTTCGAAACAGCTCGTTTTCATTCGTCACCTCAACCAATACAATGGCTGGATCATCCTTGTATGCAAGTCCGGTATAAGGATTTATGTGCGTCCATAGATCATAGTTGAATTTCTTTTGCAGTTCAATGAGTTTCCTGCTGAAGTTGCTGTATGGCTTGGCACCATCTGCAAGTTCAAGTGGATTATCCACTCCGTCTCCCGACTTGAATTTGCGATATGTCAGAAGGTCCATGTATATATAAATACCTTCCTGTTTCAGACAATAAATAAGATAATCCAGCCTTTTCATACTTTCTGGATCAAAATCAAGGGTATTGCCTTTTCTTTTCCCTTTTGTTGACTGGAAGATATTTGGTGTTGCCCATTCTGAGTCCATCTGATGGAAACGTATCAGGTTTAGGCCAATTTTAGAAAGCCGCTTTGCAATTTTTTCACTAAAATCAAAGGGGGGAAAGTTTAGCCCACTGTTAAAATTTGTTCCCCAGAATCTTGCCTTCGTACCATCCTCAAAAACAAACCGTTCTCCTTGAACCTTCAAAAAACCATGCTTTCCAGCAGGCCTTTCCTTTTCGTATATAAAAGATAAATCTATTGGGACATCATCCCAGTACATTGGATAAGGTATGTAACTTGTTTTTTTCTCTGACATATTTATCATCCTTTCTTTTCAATCTTTGCCTATCAGCTTTGCTATATTTATATGGCCTTTATTCACATTCAATATATTTCTCCCAGAGGCTTTCCGCTTCAGCAATGTCCTTTACAAAAGCGACTGCAGCAAGTCCCTGTGGTGGAATCTTTTGAAATATAAAGTCAAGGTCCATTTCGGTAAGACTACCCCATATCAGCAAGGGTTTGCTCTTTAGTATGCTCAGATAACAGTCATACATTTCTTCACAGGAAGCCCCTCCCGTATCTCTATGTATCTCAAGTGCAGTCATTCCCATTTTTATGTATGATTCAACAGGAACAAAACCTGTAGAATGCTGGTGAATGATACAACCATGAAATGCTTTTACAATTTCTTCATTACAAGGTCTGATAAATTCGTCATAAAGATCGGGAGATAAAAGTGCTGCTGCATCTTCCTGTAAAAAAACAGTATCTATCTCAGCCCATAAATTATAGCTGTATGTTCCTATTCCGCCATAAAACGTGGGGATGAGCTCCAATTGGTATTTACCGTAATTAATCCATAAATCCGTTATTTTCTTGCATACTTCCTTAACTTCATTGGGATTTTCAAGCATTGCATATACAAATTCAACACCCCCATAAAGTGCTGAGAGGAGATCAGATATTCCTCTCATTCTGGTCGTTCCTATCGGCCAACGACCATCACTTTTTTGGGCAAGTGTCCTTAAAAATTCACCTGTCTTGACAACCCAAGGTGACTTCCTGTCAAAATGGGGAATTTTCTTATCTTCTTTAAAATCAACCGGTGGAGAACTATTAATAGAACCCGTTGATTTGCTTGCATGGATCGAACACCCCAAAACAGCCTCAACCCATGGAATACCCCAGAATGCGCTCCCGCTCCATATAAAATCTCCACTACAGGATTCACTTTCATAAAACAATCTTTCGCAGTCTTCCATATACTGAGAAACCATAAAGTCTTCTGGAATAAGTTCCCTGTTCTCAGGCAGTCCTCTTGCAGCTTTATACCTGTGAAGGGGATATTCATCACCAACAAAGAATCCCAGGAGGGATCTTTTGTTGCTCCTCATATAAAACCGTTTAAATCTTTCTACTCTTTTTTCAACAGATAAATATTTCATTTAGCAAAACCTCCTTATCTATCTCCGTTAACCTCAAGCCATTGCCATGGATGTACCATTTTCTCCAATAACTGCTCCGTAATTTTCTCTATTATGCCTTTTGGCTGTAGAATAAGATTCTTTTCTATAATTTTTCATAACGCATTGCTCCCCATGAATTTGATAATTGTTTATATTTATTTTTATTGATTTCATTACATGCCATACATTATTCTCCATCATCATTATCTATTCATTCTTGCTTATCATTGGCAGAAGTCTTCATTAAAACCCGCTCCTTACCTGTTTTAACGGGATCTTTTGCATAACCGGTGGATAGTCACACCCGGGAACGAGTTTCTTCCCATTGGTAAATCCTTCAGGACGTTCTTTTAATTCCTTGATCATTAAATGCCTCCAATCATCAATTCTGCCTGACAGTTTTTCATCTGTAATGAGATCATGTAACTCACGGGGATCGTTTTCGAGATCAAAAAACTGCTCTCTTCCATCTTGTGTAAACCATATATATTTTTCTTTTCCATCAGTCAAACAATGGTGCACAGGTGAATGCTCAATATGGATGTATTCCCTCCATGATATCTCTTGACCTTTCATGAGTGGCAGTAAGCTTTCACCTTCAACAGTGTCAGGAATATCAATGCCAACAATATCCAATACGGTTGGCATAATATCCGTAAGGCATGCATTATTACTTATGACCTGTCCCTTATCAATACCAATGGATTCAGGTATACGCATCATAAGCGGAATACGGGCTGAACTCTCATATGGAACGATTTTATGCCACATATAATGATCTCCAAGCATCTCACCATGATCGCTTGTATAGATTACAATTGTATCGCTGTAATCTATTCCGGTAATTGGATTAAGCAGCCTTCTTATCTGGTCATCCACATGATTTATGGAGCCATAATAACCTGCTTTACAACTTTTTAATGCTTCTCCCTCAAGCATTACATTTCTGCTTGACACATCATATCCCTTACCTCTGTTGCAAGGCATCTCTTCCCAATCACCAATAAACGGTTCTGGAATTTCAGATCTTAGGTACCGCTCCATATAAAATGCAGGTGGAACAAGGGGTGGGTGAGGGGCAATAAAGGAAACAGTCAGGAAAAACGGACAAGTCGGATCACGTTTATCAAGGAATTTT
>CAZANH010000537.1:0-2253 GCA_964486515.1 uncultured Eubacteriales bacterium | reverse complement strand
AAGAGTGGTGTATCACATCTCCAGCAGAAAGGGTATGAATGCTCATAAGGTAATATGTTATACAGTAGATTTTTGTTTTCAATGTACTTTATGATATCCGGGTCTGCATCCTTGACAAATACTTTTTTCCATGGTTTTACTTCATCCTTGAACCTGCCCTGTTCATCAACCAACTGGACAAATGGCAGGTCATTTTGCTTTCCTACCCTTGCGTCATCTTCTCCAAAAGCAGGAGCCATATGCACTATACCAGTACCCTCAGAAAGAGTAACAAAATCACCTTCTACCACATACCATGCTTTTTTATCCACGCTGGCAAAATCAAACATTGGTTCATACTCAATACCAACAAGGGCTTTTCCTGAAAATTCCTCAGATATTTTATATTCATCTTTTATAACCGATGATACAAGTGCTTTTGCCATTATGTAAAATTCATTTGCACATTTTAATTTTACATATTTCTCATTCGGATTTATGGCAAGTGCTACATTTGAAGGAAGCGTCCAAGGAGTGGTTGTCCATGCAAGAAAAAAGGTGTTTTCTTTTCCTTTAATTGCAAATTTAACGTATATTGAATCTTCTTTTACGTTTTTATAACCCTGTGCAACTTCGTGGCTGGAAAGCGATGTACCGCAACGGGGACAATAGGGTACAACTTTATGGCCCTTATAAAGGAGCCCTTTTTCCCAGATTTTTTTCAATGCCCACCATACGGATTCAATATAACTGTTGTGATAGGTAATATATGGGTTGTCCATATCTGCCCAGAAACCAACGCGTTCACTCATCCTCCGCCATTCTTTTTCATATTTCCAGACACTTTCCTTACATTTTTTAATAAATGGTTCTATGCCATATTTTTCTATTTCAGGTTTACCGTTTATACCAAGCTGTTTTTCAACCTCGAGTTCAACAGGAAGGCCATGTGTATCCCAGCCTGCCTTTCTCAGTACCCTGTAACCTTTCATGGTTTTATAACGAGGAATTATATCTTTTATGACACGCGTAAGTATATGCCCGATATGAGGTTTCCCGTTAGCTGTAGGGGGGCCGTCATAAAATGTGAAAACAGGGGCATCAGCCCTTTGTTCTATTGTTTTTTCAAATATATTGTTTGCTTTCCAGAATTCAAGTATTTCCAATTCTCTGTCTGTAAAGTTTAAATCGGTTGAAACCTTTTTGTACATAAATACCTCCGTTCAAAATGTTAAAATATTATGAGTCTAGCTGTTTAAGCTGACAGTGGCTGCATTCGTATGACAGGTCAATCCTGTTTATTATTTCAAAGAGCAGTTCACGTACCCTGTCATTGTTTTCATCCATAACCTTAAGGACTTCATCGTGAGTCACGGGTACTATATCTTCCCTTCCCTCAAGTCCGGTATCATAATCGGTGATAAGGGCTATATTTAAATAACATATGCCGAGTTCACGTGCAAGATAGCACTCGGGGTACTGTGTCATGTTAATTACATCCCAGCCCATTTTATTAAACCATCGGCTCTCTGCTACCGTAGAGAATCTGGGACCCTGTATTACAACGACAGTACCTTTTTCATGGATTGTTATACCTGCCAATTTGGCGGCCTGGATTGCAATCTCACGCAAATTGGGGCAGTAAGGATATGCCGAACTTATATGATTAACCTCAGGGCCGTTAAAGTAGGTATCATCTCTTCCCCGTGTCCTGTCTACAAACTGGTCTGTTATTACGAAATCACCAGGTTTGATATGGGGCTGCAAACTGCCTGAAGCAGTAGGCCCGATGATTCTTGTTACTCCAAGTTGTTTCATTGCATATAGATTGGCCTTGTATGGTATCTTATGAGGTGGGTATTGATGTTTCTTACCATGACGTGGAAGAAAGGCAATGGATTTTCCGTTAAAATTCGCGATGGACACCTTTTCGCTTGGTTTTCCATAAGGTGTATCAATATCAATTTCAGTTACATTATCCATAAACGAATAGAACCCTGAACCTCCGAATACTCCTATATCAGCTTTATATTCCATAAAATCCTCCTGATTTTTAATTTATTTATATTTTATACTCAGTATTTGCATAAAACAATACTTAAATAAAACAATACTATAATATGGCTGGATAGTCAACTATCAGGAATTAAAAAGTAAAAAATAAAACATATTTACTTACCATTCACAGCATTCACAGCCCCCTCTTAGCTTGAAGAATATTTTCCTGAAATGAACGCTACAAGTTCAAGTGGCTGTAAGTTCAGCCTTACATGT
>CAZANH010000536.1:0-7601 GCA_964486515.1 uncultured Eubacteriales bacterium | reverse complement strand
ATATATCAAGTTTTAATCAATATTTATACTTTTAACTTTTTTAGCATATATATCTGATAATTCTCTTGCAAATTCTACTGATGTACTTTCACTTATAATATTACATGAAGCTTTCTCACTGTCTGGAAGTACAATGACCCATCCGTTTTTATCAAATATTTTTACTCCTTCAAGCGTTTCAATACTCTTATCATATTCTTCATTTATGAGCATTTTTATTACTTTTCCTTTTAAATTCCACGAACATTCAACCTCTTTCCTGTCAATATATATTTCAGGCACCATTTTAGTAAGTTCTGACATCCTGCATCCTTTAATATACATAAAATTAAGTATTTTAGCAAGGGCAGCCGGAACATCGAAATTTAAAGCAACCTGTTCAAGATTCTGATCGCTCAATCCATCTTCAAGTTGTTTTCCCATTAAATCCCTTGATGATGTTTTTGTTCTTAATACTGATGCATTATTTTTTTCCGCTATCTTTTCAATTACATTACTTGCTGTTACAGGTACAACCATCTTCTTCCCATTTGACATCATTAAAAATATAATTGTAATCATTGCCGTAAACAATTCATCTGTAACAATTTTTCCAGTCTCGTCAACAAGAATCATTTTTTCCAGTGACTCCTCGGCTATTACTCCAAGATCAAAATTTTCCTTTTTTACTCTTTCTGAAAAAAGCCCAATATTATTTAATATATTATTTTCAATTATACCGATGCATCCCAGTCCATCAAACACCTGATTCAGTGTATCTGCCGCAATTTTTGAATTTACAGTAACCAAAATCCGATATCTCATATTATGGTTTACTGAAGATAATATTTTTTTTAGATAGATTTCCTTATAGTCATAAATAGGACTTATTCCAGCTATGTTTTTCCCCTCTTTCCTTATATAATCTTCTCTTGTATAGGTATTCTGGATTTTACGTTCAATGTTTTTATTTATGCTGCACCCCTTCTTATCAAGAAAGTCAATGGTAAGTCTTGAACACTCTTCTGAAGAACTTATATGAACACCTCCATCAAAGTTGTAATATCTTATGGCAGACCTTGCAGCCGGAATAATCATATTTCCAAGGTCATATACTCTCATACCTGTAGACATAAGGCCCGATATTACCGCATACTTTATCATTTCCGCACATCTGCTGCCATCAAACGAAACCCCTGCTCTTCCTTTACCATTAAAAACTGTTCCATAGCTGGCTCCAAGTTTTATCCCATTTTCTCCGGTAATCATTGTATTTAATTTTCCCGAGACACCATACTTGCCAAAAATACGTTTTTGCTGTTTTGATCCCCATACTATATTGGAATTAACAACTGTATTCATATCTATAATTTTTGACGGCCATATCCTGACATCAGGTTTTACTGTCGCATTTTCATTGATTACGGTTTCATCTCCAACAAC
Organism: uncultured Eubacteriales bacterium; assembly: GCA_964486515.1. GTDB lineage: Bacteria > Bacillota > Clostridia > Acetivibrionales > CAZANH01 > CAZANH01. The sequence goes on along the minus strand of CAZANH010000536.1, from coordinate 6,179 downwards.
CGAGTTCTCATATAATGAAGCGCCATTGTTTATAAATACTTTGTTGCATATGATATTTCCTCTCATCTGTATACCTTTTTCAATTATGCATCCGTTCCATATTATACCTCTCTTTATACTGGTCTTCCGGCTTATAATATTATTTTCCCCTATTATGGAATATTCTCCGATATAACAATTATCTCCGATAATACTGTTTTTACCTACAACACAAGGGGCTTTAAATATTAAATCATTACCTGTCTTGACTCCTTTTTCAAGCCATATTCCCTTATATACTTCTTCCCCTTTTGGCTGTACCATAACTTTTTTATCAAGTATGTCACGCTGAACATCCATATATGCTTTCATGTCACCAATATCACACCAATAACTTTCTGTTTCATATCCATATATTTTTTTATTGTCCTTTAACATAACTGGAAATATATCATTTGAAAAGTCCATGTTTTTATTTTTTTCTATATAATTAAGTACTTTTGGTGACAATACATATATACCTGTATTTGCCAAATCACTGAATACTTCTCCCCAGTCAGGTTTTTCGACAAAGCGTGTTACTCTGCCTTTTTTATCAATTACAACAACTCCGTACTCTAACGGTATATTAACCTTTTTAAGAACAATCGTAGCATCCGCATCTTTTTCTATGTGATAATTCAAAACATCCTTAATATTTATATCCGTCAATGCATCTCCACTAATTACTATAAAAGTATCATCAAGGAATTTTTCTGCATTTTTAACACTGCCGGCTGTTCCCAATGGAATTTTTTCTGTGTAATAGGACATTTTTACTCCAAATTCACTTCCATCTTCAAAATAATCCTTTATAGCATAAGGCATATATTGAAGGGTAACAGCAATATTAAAAATTCCATGTCTTTTCAAAAGTTCAACAATATGTTCCATTACAGGCTTATTTACTACAGGCACCATTGGTTTTGGCCTCATACATGTCAATGGTCTTAATCTTGTTCCTTCCCCACCTGCCATAATAACTGCCTTCATTTTTTAAGAATCATCCTTCCATATTTTTATATTTTTTTTGAATGGTCATACTCATATTAAGTTTTTGTACTCTTTACTGTTTTAATTCATTTAATACATATTTTTTTTAATCGCGGAAATACTAATATTAAACTTTTGAAAGGAGGAATTTATATGCCTGCAAGAACATCAAGGACAACATCATCAACTTTAAAAAAGGCTGAATATTATTCAAATGGTATTGAAATAAATCCGGCAATACCCACTGCCGGTGACAGTATACTTTTGAAATATGACGGGCTCCTTGCAAAAAGCGGTGCCAATGACGTTTTTGCACATGTAGGTTTTGACAGTGATTGGAAGGACACTTACGACTATATGATGCGGAGAACACCGGAAGGGTTTGAGACAACAATACCTGTAAGCAAGGCAAAGATGTTAAACATATCTTTCAAGGATAGTGCAAGTAACTGGGATAATAATTCAGGTAACAACTACACATTTCCCATATCATAAAAACCGTAAAAAAACTGCAGGCTGTTATATCAACCTGCAGTTTTTAACTTATACACAAAGAAGTTTCCTTAACTAATTTTAAGTTTCTTTTAACAGTTTTCGTGATTCAATAAATCTTCCAGCATAACGCCATACTGCATAAATCATAACAATTCTTAACGGTATGACTATTGCGGTTTTAACAATCCGTTCCCCTATAAACAACACAACAGCTCTATTATAAAAGATAGAAAGCCATATTGTTGTCAGCCCAAGGTCAATTACCAGTGATACAATAAGTACAGACAGGCAAATATTAAGCCAGTTCTTGGATCTTCTGTAGAGGAACAACCCATATACAGCACCTGTTAAAAGCGCACTTACAGTAAATCCTGGAAAGTATGGCCCCTTTGGGAATATTATCATACCTGCAATATCTGCAAGTGCCCCTGTAAGTGCTCCTACAATCGGGCCAAACATGGCAGCTGAAAGTGAAATCGGTATAAACCCCAGGCCAAATCTTACAAACAGAGTCTGAATACCTAGATATCTCTCAAGTATAACATCCATGGCAACAAACAAACCTACAAATACAATTATCCTTATATTTTTCATGAAAAAAGCACCTCCTCTCTTCTTTTATAAATGGCACATTGCCACATAAAGAGAGTGATGCCCAACTATATGTGACAGCGGACGCGACATTAATACCGCAAACTCAATAAAGCTTTTCGTCCGGAGGCGACTTCCCATCCATCCGGCACTTTACGCATAATGCCTACTCTGCCATTGCTTATTAAACTATGCTCATTTTATAACAAAGTAATGTATTTTTCCAGTATTTTATTGTCATTTTTATGAATCTTTTATGATTTCAGTTTCAGTTGTTTCAACGAAAGCAATCCGTTCTTTGCCCGGGTTTACTTGACACAAACAGTTTAATTGTGTATATTATATATATCATTATTGGGTGCTAATAATCGTGAATTGTGAAATCAATTACAAGGAAGAACTGGAGACTGGTAATATTGTAAAGGAACATGAAGATGCCTACAAGACATTTTTCATCGTCAAGGAAACACCTGTGCGAGGAGTAAAAGTCAACTACAACAATGAGGCTATTCAAAAATACCGTAATCAGTATGCAGGGTTCCACGCTATCCTAAGCAATGGTATCAAGGACACAGTGGAAGCTCTTCGGGTTTATAGGGACAAGGATGTTGTTGAAAAGTGCTTTGATGACCTTAAGAATCAATTGGATATGAAACGATTGATAATGCACAATTCACTTACCATGGATGGCAGGCTCTTTGTTCAATTTATTGCTCTGATCTACCTGAGTGCTTTACGGCGCGAAATGCGAAAGACTGGGCTCATTGACAAGTATTCCGTTCATGAACTCCTGGGCGAAATGGAGACGTTGACTAAAATTTGCTACTCCGGCAAATACGGAAATGAAGTTTACTTACATGCAAATGGGTGTGATAATTCACCTGTAAAACCGCATATGAAAGATAATATGAAATCCATCGGGCGCTCAACAACGCTTCCTGAAGATATTGCAGACATTAAAAAATCAGAAATTATACTTATGGAACTTGCTGAAAATATCGGAATGACCGCCAGAGAGCATGGCAAAAAGGGACGAACTATACAAATCACACTGAAATACTCGAATTTTAAAGTTATAACTAGACAAACATACAAAAAATAAAAGCAGTAAATATGAGCAGATTGACAAAGCAATGGACAAAATCCGAAACAAACACGGAATAGACAAAATACACCGTGCAGCATTAATAGACAAAAAAAAGCGGATATAAATCCGCTTAAAGTCTATTTAAAAAAGTTGTTTTCCTATATAAATATTATAGTTCCCCCATATACTCCAAAAGCCTGTAGAGAACCACCGCAGCTTCCTGCCTGGTCGTGCTGCGCTCAGGTTCAAAGTAGCCGCCGCTTCCTATCATTATCTGTGCATCTGCAGCAAAGTTAACAGCCTGCTCTGCATAAGAAGAAATATTCTGCCTGTCTGTAAAGTCATTGAAACTGCTGCTTTGAATTTCACTGCCGGTTTTATACTGATAAAGCCTGTAAGCAATTACTGCCAAATCCTGCCTGCTTATTTGTGCATAAGGCTCAAACGTATTTTTCCCGGTGCCTTTAATAAGGCCTATATCATAAGCTGTTTCCACTACATCTGCAAACCATGCATTTTCAGCAACGTCGGTGAAAGTACCTCTATATTTTATATTTTCCGTATACAACGACCGTACTATCAGGGCAGTAAATTCAGCTCTTGTAATACTTCCCTCAGGATTAAACTCATTATCTGTTATACCATTAATCAATCTCCTGGATGCCAGTATTTCCACTTCCTCTTTTGCCCAGTCACTTGTAACATCATCAAAATGCTTAACTGTCTCAAATGCCGCAAATGTTGAGAAATGCCCGGCTCCAAAAGTAATTGTTCCTTCTTCTGTATCTGCCGTACCGCCGACCGGCTTCCAGCTTCCTGTTTCTTCATCATATACACAAGCTATAACCCTTCTGGCATCTCTAATCCCGGACGTATCTAATGGCATTGTTACAATGACTTTCCCCTCAAATTCTGTAACCGGTTGTTCTCCTGCTGTGATTGAGAAGTCAAATACACCGTCAGACACTCTATCGTTATCGGTTTCCATATGATTATTTTCTGATATTGTAATTGTTATGGGTGTTTCTCCATCTCCCACAAGGTACTCTATTATATCGGCAGGAATCATCAAATCCCCTTTGTCGGTTATAATACTGAGCCCTTTTTGTTCTTCTAAAAGTTGTTTTATTGCACTTGCAGTAAAGTTTACATTTATTATCCCGACATTTTTTACTTCATTGGATACATCGATCTCTTTTTCATCCTCTGAAACAATACTGGAGATGGTATGCTCGTCAATATTAACTGTTACAGTAGTGCTTCCATCCTCTAAAGTTCGACGTAAAATACTGAAACCATCATGTTTATAATCTCCTTTGGAAGTTCTGAAATCTGTTTCTTCTTCATCTTCTTCATCTTCTTCATCTTCTTCATCTTCTTCATCTTCTTCATCACTTTCGTCTATATCTTGGATACTGAACTGTGAATAATAGTCCTCCTGCAATATTTCATTTTTGTTGTTTTTAACCGCCCCTGCTGGTATAAATACCGTGTATGCCATGTTTTTATCCAGCTTTTCCGGACTGATATTCAGCCAGTCGTTATCAAGCGAAATAGAAGCAGGCATTTCAGTATTCTCTTCCAGAACAGGTGATGACATAACTAAAACAGCTTCTTCATCGTAATCTTTTCCGTACAACTTAATCTCATCGAAAGTAACATCTTCAACAACATCCTGGTTGAATCTTATACTGACATCCATATCCAAATCTGTACTTCCAACTCCATAAGATGGGTGTGCAAACACCACCTCGGGGCTGCTCGTTGTAGTCTTAAACTTCAACTCATACGGGCCGTTCATTGTATGTCCATAAGTGTTTTCAACAGCCTTTTCCGGTATTATAAGTGTATATTCTGTATCATAATCCATTTGCCTTTCCGGGATGACTGTAAGTGTCCTTCCATCCAACTGCTTGCTTATATCTACCGTATTAAGAAGATTATCTTCCAGCATTATCTGGTCAAACAGCTCTCCTTTATTTATATCCATATTAAAATTTAGAACAAATGGCTGTTCAATGCCCACATGATGCTCCCCCTGTCCGGGTGTCAGGCTCTCTACAGCAATTGACACAGGCTCCAGCTTAAAATCATAGATATTGTTATCCGAATTAAGCTCTTTAATCTCGTCAGAGGATAATGCAGACACCGACATAGTAAATTCGTCGTTTTCATCCTTCACCAAGTCATCTAAAGATATAAAGAAAGATATATATTCTTTCTGTCCCGGCTCCAGCTGGTCTATCTCCCTTGCTTGCAGCGGTTCCGAGCTTTGTCCGTCCTGGTTATAATTATCAAGATATACTTCTATCCCTTCAAGACTTTTACCTCCGGCATTTTTAACCACTGTCGTTACCAGATAATTATCTTTTCCTATGTGTTCATATTTAACATCTGCAACTGCAAGGTCGGAAGTCACAACCTCAAGGTTTATGACATTGTTGCTTTCATCAACGTCGATATTACCCTCACCGGACTCAACAACTGCATATATATCATATTTATCCCTCTGTTCAAAATCCAGCAGCCATTCCACCCCAAGCTCAACAGAAGAGCGTGCCGGAACAGGCTCTTGTGTAATTGTTTCGCCTATTTTAGTGCCGCCGTTTTCAGGGTCTCCATCGTACAGATAAAGGACTGTGTTTTCAGGAAAATCTCCCTGATTTTGGACGACAGCCGATACACTTATACTGCTTCCCGGAACCGGCATTTCAGGGGACAGCCTTAGACCTTCATCTTCATCAAGCGCCAGGTCATGTACCGGTGTATAAGTCATCATGTATAAATCCACTTTATCGCTGGGCTTTTCAACTTCCATGCCGTCAATATATTCGGTAATGATTTCCGACCGGGTATATGCAATGTTCAGCTTTCCATCTTCACTAAATGCTGGGCTGAAAGAACGGATAAATCCGTCTTGTTCTGTTAAATAAATCTCATCGCTCCACATTTTCCTTTCGATGTCATAAAAGGCTGCGGAAAGGTTTTGTACATT
>CAZANH010000535.1:0-3751 GCA_964486515.1 uncultured Eubacteriales bacterium | reverse complement strand
AACTATTTAACTTGATGGATGCTTTTACTTCAGGTATCGGACTATTATTCATTTCTGTGTTATTAGTTTTCTCTAAAATAATAATTGACATGAAAAGGGTAACCATAATTATAGCTAATTTTTCCCAAAGAGTCAGATTGTTTATTAACTTTATATTTACAATCCGTTTCATGCTTCACCTTTAAACCTTTATTTTCCCCTTAAAAATATTTTATCATTGTTTATTGCCAAAGTAAATGTGTCTAATTTGATTCAATTACAAATCATAACAACTTTTAAGAAAATCAAATCTTTTCTTGTATAACTCATATAAACCGCAGTAAATTTCATGGTTTATTTTATCAGGTACAATTACTTCTTCTTTTCTTTTAAACTTATCGTATCCTTCACTAATACTGCTAAATAATCCTGATCCTTTTCCAGCAAGTATAGCTGCTCCTATACATGCAGTATTTTTTGATTCGGGTATAAATACCGATATTCCTGTAACATCGGCAGTGATTTGTACCCATAAACTGCTTCTTGATGCACCTCCCAATACTTTGAGCCTTGCTGCTTTTTCACCTCTTTTATTCATTGCTTCAAGCATCAGGTTAATGTCATATACCACACCTTCCATTAAAGCTCTTGCAATATTATATCTGTCATGATTTAATTCAAGCCCCAATACTGCTGCTTTGCTCTTCATACTCCATGTAGGACTGCCTGAACCTGTGAAATGAGGGAAAAACATAACACCTTCAGATCCAGGCTTTTTTGATTTCGCTTTTTTATCAATATCCTTGTATTCTTCAGTTTGCACAATGCCACCATCAATGTCCATACCTAAGCCTATGTTGTTTTTAAACCATTCCATAGACACTCCTGCTGTGGGTACTGTCCCCAGTGCACCCCATTTTCCCTGTATAACGTGATTTCCCGGAGCAAAGAATGTTTTTGTATCAAATATCGGTTTGCTAAATATTCCTAAAAGTACCCATGCAGTTCCTGTTGAAAGCAGTATATCCCCGTTATTGAAGGTTCCTGCTCCAAGGGCTGCGCAATATTGGTCATGCCCTCCGCTGATAATTTTTACACTCTCCGGTAACTCCAGAGCTTTGGCAGCTTCGGATTTTAATGTTCCGATTACCTCACCCGACTCTAAAATCTCCCCAAGTTTTTCATTCCCAATGTTTAAATCATCAAGAATTTCTTCATCCCATTTTTTATCAGTAATGTTAAAAAGCTGTGTCATTCCTGCGTTAGAGGGATCAATAACAAATTTATCGGTAAACTTGAAATTTATGTACTCAACTGTTGAAATAAATTTATAAGCTGATTTAAATAATTCCGGCTTATTATCTTTAAGCCATTTTATTTGAACAAGATTCAGACAATTTGATAGACGCCAGCCCGTTTTATAGTAATAAAAATTCTTATCCTTTCCCGATAGCAAATCATCCGTTTGTTTTTGTCCTCTTCTATCCATCCATATGACTGCCCTGGAAAGTGGATTCCCGTTAATATCTACAGGCACCATGCTTCCGCCCTGGGTAGATAAGGCTATTGCTTTTATATCGGATTTGTTGCCAATATCCTTGATACAACTTTTTATTGTATATAAAACAGCATCCCACCAATCTTCAGTATTTTGCTCAACATATCCTGATTTATCAGAGTACAGGTCATATCTTTTATATGCCTCAGAAATGATATTTCCATTCTCATCCATTAGAACTGCCTTTGTACCTGTGGTTCCAATATCTACTCCAATTAACATTGGCAATTTTCATCTCCTCAAACTCAAACTGCATATACAAAGCTTATTTCAAATTATATTTTTCAACCGCCTTATGAGGATCCAGACCATATTTTACAACTTCACAAAGAGCTTTTTGATAAAAAATTGGGTCCGGTCTTTGGATTGCATTTCTGCCAAATACAACCCCCTTGCAGCCCTGTTGAATTTCTTTTTGTGCCAGAATCAGAGAATCAACAGGGTCATGGGTAGCATGGCCGCCAAGGCCAAGTATGGGCAATGGGCATCCTTCCACTACTTCATCGAATTTGTATGTATAGAAGGTTTTTATAGCGTCTGCACCAAGTTCTGCAAGTATTCGTGTGCCCCTCAACACCTGATCATGCATTTCTTCATCGGAGATGTTATCACTGTCATTAGGGAAGCATTCTCCTATCACAGGTATCCCGTACTCCCTTGCTTCATTGCATAGCCTTGAGAATATCTCTACATTCCTGGCATCATTTTCTTCATCACCAGTTTTAAGTGTCAATGATACCAGTACAATTTCAGCACCCAACGCTATAGCATCCTTTACAGAAAATGCATGTGCTGTCCGGGACATTGTATATTTCCATTCAAAGCAGAAAACAGTACTCCAGTTTAATCTGACCATTGGAATAGGAGCACCCTTGTAATTGAAAGCATGCTTTACATTTTTCAACATGCCTGGGCTTAATAAAATGGCATCAACACTTGAATCGACATTTTTTATTACCTCCGGCAAATTTATCATACCCGGAATGGGTCCGTCCATATAGCCATGGTCAACAGCTATTACCACTGCGTTTTCACCTTTTGTAAATAATTTTTGCAATTTGATATCTTTTCCTGACATATTAAATCTCTCCTTATAAGTATTATTTTTTATTGGAACTTTTTATTATTTGCGCGGCATTATTATAAAAAACATCTTCTATATCTTTTCGGGTTAATCCCGTTATACCGGCGGCTCTTCTGAACGCGTCAATTTCCTCATACATGAAGAAGGTGAGTTTATCACATTCCTCTCCTTCCAATTCCCTCATGTGGCTGTCACCTGAGACATCTCCATACATGCCTTTTGGAACAAGGTTGATATATTTGCCGCCCTCGCAGATCCTATGGCTTCTCATGCGAAGGATTGGGAAGTCACTCCCGAATAATATCTTCCCGGAACCAAAAGTATTGATGGCCTGCTCAAATATTTGCTGGTTTGTATTCGCGGAAAAATCAAAATACAAGTTTTCCACTCCCGCTTTTGCCAGAACCTCAAAAGCATTTCCCAGATCCTCGTTACAATATGCACGGCCAACATGAGCTATTATCAGTTTAATTTTTTTATATTTCTCTGTAATCTCAATAATTTGTGCAAGGTTTACAGGGTCACTTATTCTTCCGCTTCTTGGAATGTGAAGCATTACAATCATCCCAAGGTTGTTTATGAACTCAAGCTGATAATGGGGAAGAAAATCAAAAATACGGATTTCATCCTGAATAAGATAGTCAGGTGCATAGTTCAAATATACCTTTATTCCTAAAAACTCTCCTGAAAGGATTTTTTCTTTCAATTCCCGCCCGCTCCATTTTGGATGTGCCAGCAGCAAGGAGGGTACCTTGTATTTTTGTGCACACTGATTTACATAACGGTTGTTTAACTCTAAATCGATGTCATTTTCAGGGTAACCGAAAACCATTGGAGTAACCTTTTTGTCCGGAAACATTAATTGATAGGTTTCTAAAAGATCCTCGAATGAATTATCCCTGGCAACCATAGAAGGCCATTTTGCAGACCTGATAGCTTCACTTTTGGAAGCATCACGGAATTCATCCAGCCAGATATGTGTATGTATATCAATTATCTTATCAGGCAGAAAATCCCTTAGATTATTTTCATAAAACAAAGTATCTGACAGCTTTACTTCAAAAAGACTTCTCATTTTTTAACCTCCTTTACAATACATCCTGTTTTTAAAATTTGTGTGTATCATTTTA
>CAZANH010000534.1:0-2624 GCA_964486515.1 uncultured Eubacteriales bacterium | reverse complement strand
TAAAATTACCTGCATATGGTATTTTTGTTTAATTATATCTAAACAATAGATGAGCTTTGAAAAAGCAACTTCTTATCTAACATTTTACACTAATCAACCATAAGTGCTGTAAGAATAACCTTGAAAGGTTGAATTGAAGCTGTTATAAAGATATTATTCAATGTCTTCAAATTGCCAGTTTGCCTGCCGGAAATTTGTTGTTTTCTTATGATTTCGCCCATTTTTGCCAAATTGGTTGATATATTAAAAATATTGTTTTCTCTAGATTTAAGCAATTGGCATTGTCTTAGAATCATTACAAAATCAAGGTTTCATAAGATGCTATATTTTACCATCTGTTGAAAAGCCTAAATTTTCACTATGCCATTTAGCGTGCAGGATTACAATAGGAGAGGGGACGATTCTCGTATTTTGAACTAAAAACGAAAACCGTCCCCTTGATTACAGTTGGTAACACAAACTAATCTTTCATCTTATTCTTAACTACATCTTTTAACTTTTCTAAGTTACTCCCTGTAAACTGTTCAAAATCATGATTACTAACAGCAGATAAAACATATCCACTATCAGTTATATAATAAAAGCCATATTTGCTAAACCAATATTTGCCTTCATGAGGTCCCTGACCCTTTAGAAGGTGAATTAAAACTTTATCTCCTGGTTTTAATTGAGGCTCATAATCATAGAAAATTTTATTTTGTATGACTATAAGTTCACTTTCTTCACTGGAACCCTTCCAATAATCTGAGACTTTAATTTTTGCTTGCGTAAATGTAGTCTGCCTATTGTCAACGCCTTCTTTTTTCAGCTTATTAGAAATGGCGTTTTCCGGACTACCTACTTCCTTTGAAAGATTTACAGTGTAGTCTTCTAGTTTTTCCATTACTTCGCCAACTATTATTACATCAGATTTATTTACTATTTTATCCATAGAAATATTATCATCACTAATCCTTACACTTGTAGGAAAATCATCATATATCATATAGTCTTTACGTAATTCCGCAATTTCATTGTCAGACAAAGTATTATTACCTAAAAAAGAAAATATTAAGCCACATACTGCTAAAATCAACGTTAGAAATATACCTATTTTAAACTTAATATGATTAGTCATCATTTCAATTCCCTCCCTCAGCTTTTAATATTTGTTAGATATATCATTTTTATCATGAGTTTGAGGTGTATCAATACCTAATGGATCTCTCATCATGATTGCATCATCTGTTGATGTATAATAAATATCATCTGAATGTCCCAAACCCATGGCATGCCCGAGTTCATGAACTAGAGTTCCTCTTTTATCAACATCATCTATGTATTCCCAAAAATCTTCATCAGGATTAACATATATTGCTGTATACCTTATTAGACCGGAAGAATATTGAGCAGCCGTTAATGAATCTATAAGGTCATCATTTGTGTCAGTCATCTCACAAAATGCATAAATATAATCTGCATAAACACCCCAATAATTATCCCACCATGTTTGCGTAGGTGTGCAAAAATCAACCTTGGATGTACTAAAGGAAGTATCAATTAAACTTACTTCATTAGAACATTGAGAATTCCACTTGCCTAATGCAAAACTATAAAAAGAAGATGTTGATCCAGACAGATAATCATTACAACATTTTAATTCAATTTTAGAACCATTATACCAATACCATTCCAGTGGGTATGAACTATAATTAGGTGCAGAGCCGTAATACCAGATTTCATGTGCATTTATTGTTGTTGGGACTAAAAGAAATAGTATAAGAGTCAATGTACAAATTATTTGCTTATACTGTTTTTTCATGTAAATCTCCTCCAAAATAAATTTTACAGTCCCTGAAAAAAGAGTATACTTATCCCAATGGAATCTTTTTTGAGGGATGCATTTCTATGGTGAAAGGTTTGGTAAGGTGGTCAGTTCGCGAGGCTAACACCTTATCAGACCTTTTTCCATCTACAATCGTTTATCCTTTATTTTCTTTTGTTATTTTATGTTATTTACTTGATTGTTATTATAAATGATAAACAGCTATTTGTCAACTTCAGGAAATATTTCCACAAATAATATTCATGCAATAAATCATGCCGTTCATGCATCGTTTTAGTATGTCTACACCGTTCATGCAGAAAAACATGCAGTTTATGCATTGATTTAAATTTCTTTCAGATGAATTGTTGACAATGATATTAGATTTAGATAGATTTAGATAGGAATTTGCTTTTTCATTGTTAAACTATAAATGAATTATAATCAAACATATCTACCATATATCAGCAATATTTACGAATATATTTCATAATAAAACAATAGTTTAAAACTATCTGTATTTATAATTCACTATTATCCTATATGAGCTTCAACAGCAAAAAGACCTTAATCCTGCCCTGCAAAAACATGAAAACAGCATTAAATTAGGGGAATTTTATATAAGATGTAACCTATTGATTTATAATACATAATATGTTATCCTTATTAGAACACTCGTTCTCGTGAGGATATTATATGGCTGGCGCAATTGCTTTAAAACTTAATCTTTATAAGACCAGAATACCACGTAATAATAAGTATTACAGGCTGGTTGAGGCATATCATGAAAAATTGGAGGGCGTCTGGGAAGAAAGATATC
>CAZANH010000533.1:0-12535 GCA_964486515.1 uncultured Eubacteriales bacterium | reverse complement strand
TTGGAAGTGATGGAAGCTGATAAGTTTTAATCCTCTTTATAGATTTCAAATCCCCTATCACTTTTTCTGACTTTAACCCTGTCACCACCCTTAATCTGTACGCTTGATAAATATGTTTCAGGTATTTTAATACGCCCCTTGTTGTCAACAACTGCAAACTCATCATGGGATTCCTCGTTTTCATCCACATTATTTAGTTTTGAGAGTCTATTGGCATAATCTTGCTTTTTAATCATTTCACTGCCAATCATGCCATCGCTTATGGCGACAACTCTGTTGACCATTTTTGATATCTTATTGTCATGGGTAACGATAATAATTGTTACTTTTAACTCTCTGTTCAGTTCATTAAAAAGCTCCATGATCTTATATGTTGCCTTGCTGTCAACGGAGCCGGTGGGCTCATCCGCCAGAAGAAGCTTTGGTTCATTTGCAAGAGCTATGGCAATGGCAACCCTTTGTTGTTCACCGCCTGAGAGCTCTTTGAGTTTGCTGTTATATCTGTCTTTCAGTCCTACCATATTCAGCAACTCCTTTGCTCTGTTTCTTCTTTTCACTCCTCCTGCAATCAGCATGGGAACCTCTACATTGGCACAGGCTGTCAGATATGGAATAAGATTTCTGGCGTTGTTCTGCCAAACAAAACCGATGACATTCTTTTTATATTCGGTCAGTTGCTTATCCTTAAATTTCAACAGATTTTGTCCATCGACAAAAACACTTCCTGCAGAAGGTCTATCAAGACCCGCAATGATATTTAAAAGCGTGGACTTACCACTGCCGCTTTTCCCTATGATGGCCGTAAGTTCACCCCTGTTGATGGTCAGATCCATTCCCTGGAGAGCAACCACTTCGATATCCTTGGTCTTATGTATTTTTACAAGATTGTCACATTCCACCATGGGCTTTTCCATGTTACTCATTTGTAATCACCCCATCTTCCAGCATAAGTATATTGTCTGCAACATCCATCATGCTTACATCATGGGTGCACATAATAATGGTTACATTTTGCTCTCTTACAATATCGCGAAAGAGCTTAACCATCATAAGTCCTGTGTTTGTATCCAGTTCCGCGGTGGGCTCGTCCGCAAAGATAATGGAGGGATTCTTTGCAAGTGCCCTTGCGATTGCCACCCTCTGCTGTTCTCCTCCCGACAACTCATTTGGATGGTGCTTCTTTCTCTTTTTTAGACCAACATAGTTTAAACACTCTTCAACACGTTTTCGTCTCAAATCATGTTGATAACCTGATATTCTTAAAGAAAAATCAATGTTTTCGTACGCTGACATATTGGATATCAATGCAACGGATTGAAAGATGAAACCTACCTTTTTTCTTCTCAATTGGTCCCTTTCATGATCAGATGCCTTTGAAATGTTCTTCCCTTCAATATAGACATCTCCGCTGTTCGGGCGATCCAGTGCTCCAAGAATATTCATAAGGGTTGTTTTGCCTGAACCCGACGGTCCCATAAGTATATTAAAGGTCGCCTTTTCAAAAGATATATTGATACCCTTTAGAACATCCACGGTGATTCTGCCATTTAAAAAGGAACGGTTTATGTTTTTGGCTTCTACAACAGACATCTATGAATCCTCCCCAAGCTTTAAAATTTGATGAACGTTTATCTTCCTTACAAAGGTATAAAGGATGGCAAGGCCGGATACAAGCATGATCAGGGTAAAGCCTATAACCTTTATATAGTCGTCTATATAAGCAATAACCCTTAAAGGCGGAACCTGTTCGGTAGCAGAATAGATAATCTCAAGCATTGGTATAAACACCCTGCTTGCAAGAGATCCAAACAGGATTCCTGCAACAATGGAAACTCCGGATACAAGAAACTGTTCCGAGGTCATGATCATGGTTACTTCGCTCATTGTCATCCCCATGGCTCTGAATATTCCAAATTTTAGTGACTTCTCCTGAAGAGACAAAATCCAGAAGATTAAAAAACCCATCATGGTTACCATCATGGTTACGGTAAAGCACATGGTCAATACGCCATTTGTACCCATCAGCATGGGATCGTTCTTTTTTGCAATAAGGGCTTGATTGGCATAATCCACCCTTTCAATATTGAGTTTTTCATCTATAATTTGCTTGTTAATCTGTGTGTCCTCGACACCTTTTTGCTTTTTGAGCCATATTTCATAAGGCTGAGCGGGTAATTTCAAATTGATATAGGCGTAATTGAAGACTGCAAAATATTGCTTCTCAAGCTTTTCTCCCGCCTTATAGGGATTAATGGATGGAAAATAATCAACAAAACCATAGACAATACCATCAAGGCTGTTGTCACCATCCCATGTAATGTTTACAGGGTCTCCCACCCGTATATTATAGTCCTCCTGTATGTTTTTAGATAATAAAACTGCCGTAGGCGCATGGCTTAAAAGATTCAGATATGAATTGATGTGGTATGGCAGTAGGTCACTGCGAAACCAGGCAATCCTGCCAAATTCATGGGGAGTAATTGCAATGATTTTTGCATTTCGAAGCCATTCTCCCACAACACTTATGGTTGCTTTATTATGAACCATGACTTTTGTCATTACCTCAACATCATCCAACACCTTGAATTGATTAAAATCCGGTTCGATATATTCCTCCCTTTTTGAAGAAACAGATATTTCTTCTTCCATGGAAAATCCCAGCATGCCAGTTTCATCAAGATGTTTCAGATTATTATAGGGTTCTATAACTACCTCCGCTCCGTTCTTATACATAATCTTGTCCCAATTTGCCTGATTAATAGTACGTGCCTCATTGGCTGTTACGATACCAAAAGAAAGGGAAAGGATGATAAAAAGCATGATTGACTGCTGTCTTTTATCAGATCTACTCACATTGACAAGGGAATAATATAAAACCGGATTCCAAAATTTTTGTCCAAGTCTAAAAATGATTCTCATAAGGAAGGGATATACTCTAATAAAAACCAAACTGATTCCAAGGATAAACAAAGTGGATACAAAGAAGAGTAGCGGGTCAATATTTAAATCCGATCCTCTTTGACCTGTCGCACCGATGATGCTCTGAAGACTGCTAAACCGATAATATCCGTAAAGTGACAAGCCAAGGATAATGACATCAAGAAAAAGTTTCTGCCATAAAGGTTTTATGTTTTCGTTCTCCAACTCCCTTTTATATTCCACGATACTAAGAGTACTCGCTTTAATGGCAGGAATAATAAGCAGCAATGCAAAAATCAGTGCTCCGGCAAGAGAGTAAACATAAACTTCCAGGCTCATTTGTATTTTAAGTCTGCTTCTATTGATAAATTCAAGAAAACCATTTGATGCACCTAAAAACTGGCAGATCAAATTTCCAATGAATGGTCCCGATATAAAGAAAATACCCGATATTATGGCGCTCTCAGCTACATACATGCCGAGCACCTGTATTTTTCCCGCTCCACGGCTTTTCAGCACGGATATTTCATTTCTGTCGTTTTTAATAATCAATTCGGATATCATGATGGTGTAGAAAAAGATAATCATCATCATGGGAATCGTCAAAATCCATAGGGTTAGTCGAAGCTGCTTTTGCCTGTCAAGATAACCCTGTGCAACGGTTGTCAATGGGAAAGTTATGTTGACTGGATTGCCACTTTTTACGTTCCATCGGTTCTGCTCGTCATATATTTTAAAAATATCAGACAATTGCTCAAATCTAACCTGATGATAATCAAAAAAATATGTAAATTCTGTATAATTCGGCACAAGTCTTTCAATCTGTCCGATTACTTGAGAGAATATATTTGTGTTGCACAGCATGACCTCTGATATGCGATAGTATCTTCCACTACTCCAGTATAGTTCATTCTTATCCTCTATGGTAAAGATACCAACCACCCTTACATTGATAATCTCCTCTCGGGTATCTTTGAATATATCGTTATAGACCATGGTGTATGTTGCATCCTGGACAAGCCCCAATTCTCTTTGTGCCTCCAGGTTAATGACAACCTCCAAGGTGTTCTGGGAAAAGGAGTTCAGAGGCAATCTTCCAGATACCAGATGAATATGATTCTCGTAACCGGAAATACTACCCAGTCCTGCAAAATTTCTTTCATCGTTAAATTTCTCATCTCCGTCACGATAGAGCATATAATCTCTGGTCTGCTGATGTTTAACTTTTTCAATAATGGGGATTTTATATGCCCTTATAAGCTGTGTGTCTGCAATCTCACCTATCCTAGCGTTCCTTTCAGTGTTCCTATCTCCGATTGTATTTACCTTCACCGTATAAATTCCAGGTGATACCATTTTGTCGGCATGATATTTCTCAAAATCGCCTATCAGCATTTTTTGAAGTACTGCATTGGAATACATTGGAATTGCACATAAGATACCGCTTGCAGCAATAGCTCCAGCCAATAAACAAAGGAAAAGCCACTTATTATTCTTAATTCGTTGAAATAAAAATTCTAGCATTTATTAAGTGTCCCCCTTAATCCACGATAACCTTTTCTCCAGCCCCGAGTCCTTCAAGTATTTCTACCTCAGTACCGGAGGAAACACCAAGCTTTACATATTTTTCTTTTCTAATCCCACCCTCCAAAACATACACAAGATTATCACCCCTGTAAAACCTCACAGCAGAATTTGGTACGATTAATGTATCCTCACTCTTTTCCATAACAACCTTAACAAATCCCATTACCCCCTTTTCTATTTCACTGCCAGAATTTAAAACATTAATCCTTACAGTATTATAGTAAGCTTCTCTTTCTTCATAAGGAACAGATGAAGCTGTCAATACCACTTCACCTTCATAATTATTTTCTTTAACCGTTACCTCCACCTTCATTCCAAGAGAAAGTTCTCTTGACTGTGCCCCCTTATATTCAAGCTGAAGCTGGTTGGGATCTGCTATGGAAATAATCGTACTGTATAAGGATACCATGTCTCCTTCATCTAGGTTGGCAACATAGGTAACGACCCCATCACGCAGGGCATATATGCGACTGTTTTCCAACTGCTTCCTCAATTGTGCAAGCCTTAGCCTTGCTAATTGTAAATCATTTTCCTTGGTCTTTATCTGAATTTTGTATTGAATGGTTTGCTTTTTTAAAAGTAGTTTTTGATTCTCCAGTTCTGTGATAGTTGCTTTTGAATACATATTCGGATTACTTTGCAATAATTTGAATTCTTCTTCCAATGCTTTTTTCTTGTTTTCCAGAATTTCAATATCGATAGCCTGTATTTCTTTCGTCCTAATAAGATCACTTTCCTTGGTATCAACTAATAACTCCTGCTGCATAAGCTGGTCTTCAATTGACTCGGTCTGAAGCTCAGCCAAAAGGTCACCCTTTGAAACCGTATCACCGGTATAAAAATAAATATCCTTTAATCTTCCACTCTGAGAGGTAAAGAAATAATCATCTTTTACAATGGGTACAAAATATCCACTGAATTGAAGGCTTCTTTCAATATCATCCACCCTAACCTCTTCCGTATCATAGGTTATTTCCTCAGGTTTTACCAGAGGTGGCGCAAGCATGGTCTCCTCGTTTGGAAATAAAGCACATCCGCTATAAATCAGCAAAGAAAGAAAAACAAGAATAACTATACAGATTCTTTGAATTTTCCCACACATTGGCACGGCCCTCCCAAACAACATCCAAATATAATTTTCATTATATAACATAAATTTCATCGGTACAAGAGCTTTACCCTTATTTGAATCTCCTTTCACTTGCAGATTTCACCTACTTTTTTGCCCTTTTTTCATATTTGGGGTGAAATTTCGTTATTTATTTGTTAATACGCCTCTAAGCCTCTTTTCTTCGTTTAATTTTGGGATAAATTATTTTTCCCGTGCCGTATAACTCGCTTTTATTAATAGTTTTCATCATCGCAAATTGCTTATACAAGGTTTTTACGAATCATCTCATATTTCGTTATCCAAATCCGATACATCTCCTTATTTTTTTAATAATGATATATTAATAATACGACAACTCTATTCACGAACCTTCATATCTTCTAACCATTTGTCACTAATTATCTTCCCAAGAAGGAAAAACTTCCTATCGGGATACCAAAGAATACGTTTACCATCAACTTCAGTCAAACTGGTATAAACACCAATTTCACTCCGTTCCATAGGACCTAAAGGCACATCATCATTGTCAAGAAATTTTTTTGGGCTGCTAAACCATATTGGCTGAATAGAATCCTTTCTATATTCTCCCAACGCAATAAAAGCAGGCTGACGGTTCCTATGAATTGGTTGATAAACAGTATCATAATTTCTTGCGTTATTATGATAAAGTAAAATATACCTTCCATCTTTTAAAGAGTAAATTGGACAGCAAGAAGCCGGCTGCAGCAAGGGTTCTCCAAAATCGCACATACGCAGTATATCAGGAGTGCGCCAAGTCTCTCCATCATTCTCAGATACACTGTACCAAATAAGTCCTGTTACAGTCCTCATGGTCATAAATAATCTATTATCCGGTAGTTTTACAAAGCTGGGTTCCTGACAAAGACTTATATCTTTGTTCGAAGGGAAATTTACTCTTACCCCCCCGGTTTCAGCCTGAAGAAATGATATTTTCAATTCATTTGGTTCAAGACCGTCGTTAATGTTTTCAAACCTCATAAATTCAACTGCACTATCATGTCCAACCCAGTGATTCACAGGAGACTCGGGACAAACTGAGTTACTTGTCCAACGTGTAAACCCTGCCAGCCACCTTCCTTTTGAATCAAGTCCAGGCTTTTGCCATACGATCCAATTTGAAGGAACCCTATCATCAGGATTATCTTTAATACTTCTAGGCATTGAAAGAGTTACGGGACTACTCCAGTTTTCTCCATTGTCATCTGAATAACTACAGTCTAAAGTTCCGGTCGTTTGCATTTGATAATCATTTATACCTTGATACTGATTCCAAAAGCAATAAATCCTACCAGTTGACGAAACAATGGGAAACCCCCAGCTTGCCATAAGACCCTCTTCTGGTTTGTCGCTACCGGCAATTTTCTTAGGTGCTCCCCATGTCATTCCTTTATCTTTACTTCTTGCTGTCATTATACGATGGTCTCCAGAACCTTCATAAGTACTTTGTGTCCAAACAGCAAGCATATCTCCGTTATAAGGAGCTTCAAAAACCAAAAAATGCTCATTTCCATTATCTCCTGATTTTTCACCCTCAAATTTTGGCTTGTAGATAACTATGTCCGGGTTACTTCTATTAAGTTCATAATCCAGATCTTTTTTTAATTTTTGATTATCATTATGCATGTAATACTATTGCCTTCCTTACAAATAATTTTTATTTACAACGAGCGATTGCAGCCATTATCTACTCACAATCTCATTCTATTTACTTATTCCACTATTATGGGAATGTGTATACTTCTACATTGTCATACCTTGTAACGGTATTGAAGTTTTGGAGTGCAATCTTCCCGGATGTAAAGCTAGAATCAGTTGCCTCACACTCAAGGTTACCATTTACATAGCCTTTAATGGAAGTTCCGTCTACCTCCAGCTTGACAGTATACTCCGTACCTGTACCTATGCTCTTTGATGACCCAATATCCAATACAGTCCCTGTTCCACTTACCGTTTTTGTGAGTTTCCATGCCCCAGACCCACCACTGTAGAAAAACCTGTAATTATTGTTATCATCAGTGTATCTTGCAGCAAGCCCTATTCCTTTGGATGAACCATTAAACTGTATGGGTTTAGCTACTGCCTCTACATAGTAGTCAGTCCATGAAGTGTTTCCATTTACCGCATATTTGTCTACTGACTGCAAATTATCATTTTCGTACCTGTACGTTCCATCTGAAACTACACTCCATGTACCATCAGCCGTCCAACCGTTTGCATCTCCATCATTAAAGTCATCACTGAATACAGTTGTGAATCAGTGCATTTAGCAGCTTTAGGGTTGAATGACCTGAATACCCTTCCACCCATTTGACTTACCATCTTTACACAGCTTTCCATTTCTAAATCGTCAGGAAGTATCCACCAGAAACTCCCATCCCCATAAAGATAATCCGGTTTAAAGCTGTGTATTGTTAAAGCACTTAACATATTAACAGATATAAATTTATATTCATCCTCACCATCCATCAGCTTATCTCCAGAACGTGTAATAAAATTAGTAAATGCTGCCCGAGTCTTTACAGGTGAATATATTATACCAATTGATACTAATATTAAACACAATACAACTGAAACTGCTATAAAACGCTTTATTCTCATTACTTATACATTCCTTTCTTAATGATACAATAAATTAATTTAGAATATAGCGGGAAGCCATATTGGTTTACCAATCTGACTTCCCGCTATTACATTTTTTATTTTAAATCAAGGGGCTTCTGCTCCTTAGCCCATTCTTCGCAAGCTTTTTGCTGTTCTACAAGTTCTTTATCCAAATCAATAGTCTCTCCATCAAATATTTTAGCCATAGTATCATTTAAAAATGGTCTGAAATTTTTAATTAAAAACGGAGGAAAGAAAGGATTTCTACTCTCACCTGTTGCTGCAACAGTAATAGGCTTTATCACATTTGCCACATATGGATCGTTTGAATTATTAATAAAGTCGATATTTTTAATAGATGGTATCCTGCCGTAATTCTCAAACACAAACTTCTGACCTTCGTAACCTGAACAATATTTTATGAATTCCCATGCTGCATCAATATACTCAGAATTTTTTGCTATCGACCATGCCATAGGACAATTATAAGCTACTCCGCCATTTTTATCTTTTATACCTTCTGTAGTGACAAAACGGTCGTAAGCATTGTTTTGTTTAACAACGCTGGCATCTTCAACGAAATAGCGAAGCCTTATTGCAATGTCATTATCCTCCGTACCCCATTTCTCAGCGCCTTGTCCAAGACTGACACCCGGATGCATGTATTTAATATATTCCATCCATTTTTCAATCTTTTTCTTGTTCTCAGGTGTATTAATTTTTACTTCGGACTTTGAATAGTCCAGTCTGTTGAATTCACCTAAAGAAAACCCATGACTAAACTCATCTAGAATGTAGTTATTTTGACTCTTTCCATTAAACCAGATTCCATAATTCTGCTTTCCCGTCTTTGGATTTTTCCCTGTTAATTTTTTCGCTTTCTCAAGAATTTCTTCCGGAGTAGGATTTTTTGAAAGAGGTTCAACTCCCCAATCTTCAAAAAGCTTCTTGTCATATGCAACAGACGAAGCTGATAATTCTCCTGGAAGTCCGATTATGTGTTCTTCATTAAAAGCTACTCTTTCCGTTTTAATAACACCATCAATGTACTTATCCCAGATATCTGGCTCATCCTTTTGTATCAGCTCATTAAGATTAAGGATCAAACCCTGTGCATAGTTGTCGTAAACACTTGCTAATAAGACATCTACGTCATTTGACAGAAGTAACGTCTGAACTTTCTCTGCCCACCCGGACCAAGGCTGCGATATTGAATTTACTATCTCAACACCTGGATATCGCTCAGTGAACTGTTCAAATAACCTGATCATCCCTTTGGATTTTACACCAGTAGCAGGATCAACCTGGTCATCAACCGGTAGATTAATAACAATAACCTTAAGCTTTCCTTCAATGGCTTTTTCCGTACTTTTTTCAGAAGATTTAACCGATTCTTCTGGTTTCTCCTTTGTGGTACATCCTGTGAATGCCAAGGTAGTAATCATCATAACAGCTACTGCCAGGCACACGAACTTAATTTGTTTTTTCGTCATTTTAAAGACCTCCTCAATTATATTATAATTTATAAAACACAGCTGACTACTGTGATTTATACACAGTTACCAATATTTTCTTTTCTACTGTTTCAATCCTGAAAGTGCAATACTTTGCACTATATACCTTTGAAAGAACAAATATATCAAAAGTACAGGAATAATGCTGAATATATTGCCTGCCATAGTAAGTCCCGGATATCCGGCATAAATACTCTGGTTTGCAGAACCTAACCCAATCTTAAACATGGCAAGACCTATCTGTATAGTATATTTTTTTGAATCATTCAGAATAACAAGCGGCCATAAGAGATCATTCCAAGTTGTAAGAAATCTTAATATAGCAATTGTAACAACAACTGTGCCACATAAAGGAAAATAAACTTTTAAAAATACCTTAAATTCTCCTGCCCCATCTATAACAGCTGCTTCTCTCATACTGTCAGGCAGAGTATCTATAAATTGTTTTGCTAAAAATATACCAAATGGGTAGCAAAAGGCTGTCAAATAAAACGCCATGTATGAATTAACGAATCCCATTTTTTGCAGTAATAAAAACAGTGGTATCATTGTAGCTTCAAAAGGTATCATCATTGTTGCAAGAAAAATAAATAATGCTATATTCCAACCCTTAAATTTTATTTTTGAAATTGAATACCCTGCTAAAACAGAGGATGAAATACTGATTAGTACAACTCCTCCCGTCACTAAAAACGAATTGAAATAAAGTCTTCCAAGGTTAAGTCTTAATGCTGCATGGATATAATGATAAAAGGAAAACTCCTTTGGAATCAATCTTGGTGGAAATGGGATAACTACAGATGCAGTTTTATCAAAGCTAACCACAAGCATCCATATAAAAGGTATAGCCATAATTATTCCCATCAAACTAAGCATCAAATAAACAGATACTTTGAAATTTTTTTTTGAATAATTTGCTGATGAATAACCAGTCATTTTGTAACCCCCATTATGTACTTTCTTTGCTAACTTTATAATTTATCAGCGTAACGGCAAATATGCATATAAACATTATATAAGAAGCAGCACTGGCCTTCCCAAAATCGAATAAGAGAAAGCTGTTTTTGTATATATAAAGTATCAATGTCATTAGTGATGAACCCGGTACACCATATTCTCCGCCAATAATATAAACATCTGTAAATCTCTTAAATAGATTTATTGAATTTATTATAATCATAAAAGTTGTGATTGGTGCCAGACAGGGTACAGTTATATACCTCCATTGTTTCAGCTTTGAAGCTCCATCTATTTCTGATGCTTCATATAGTTCATTTGGTATTGATTGCAACCCTGAAAGCCAAATAATAACACTGTAACCCAAGCCATGCCAAACACCCATAATTACTATCCCTATCCTTGCAAGGCTTGGACTGGCAAACCATCTTAAAGGTTCTATTTTGAAAATGCTCAAAAAAGCATTGACCACTCCGGTCTCATCGGGATAAAACAAAAACATAAATACTAATGATGCCGAAACTAATGACGTTACATTAGGAAGAAAAAAAACAGACTTAAAAAAGTTCTTACCAATTTTACAATTGTTTATGAGTGACGCCACCACCAGTGATATGGGAAGCCCAAAAACCATAGTTAATATACCCATATAAAGAGTATTAATCATTGCATTCCAGAAAGCATCATCTGATAATACAAATTTGTAATTATATATACCTATCCATGTCCCGAAAACTCCATTATGATGCTGGAAGCTTATTCTTAAAGACTCAATAACAGGATATATTGAAAAACATAATACTGCCAGAAGGGAAGGTAGTATAAATAGAATTCCGATTAAATTATATCGACTTAATACTGATGATTTTTTATTTTGCAAATTCTCACACCCCCAAAACTAATTGTATCCAATACTTGTTATATTAGTAATGGAGGTGCTTCGGTTTTTTATTGTAAAATATTCGGTTTAGTTATTTCCTTTGATAAACCCAGGTTGTTGCTTTTGGGCCGGTAATGAAAGTATAACGCTTGTACCAACTTCCTTTCTGCTTTTTACTATTATTCCATACTTCTCTCCATATAAGAGTTTTATTCTTCTGTTAATATTTATAAGGCCAATACTTCTTTTTTCAGTAGACTTCTCTATATTTGAATTTGTACAAGATTTTAGGCTAAAAACAAGTTTCTCCAACTCTTTTTCACTCATTCCCTTACCATCATCTGATATTTCAAAGCAGACAGTATCTTCATCTTTTATATAGCCAGTTATAAGTAACTTTCCTTTTTCAAGCTTATGCTCAAGACCATGATATATTGCATTCTCTACAACAGGTTGTAGAATCATTTTTATTATTATTAATTTTTTTACTTCACTATCAACCTTAGTGTATACTAAATACTTACCACCAGACCTTATAGACATTATTTCCAGATAATTTGATATGCAAACCATTTCTTCCTCCACTCTTACAAACTCTGTTCCTTTAATACTATATCTAAATATTTCTGCCATTGATGTAGAAATCTTCACAATTTCTGCACTATGATATACAAGTCCTATACTTCTTATACACTCTAAAGTATTGTAAAGAAAATGCGGATTTATCTGGTTTTGTAGTGCATTTAGCTCTGTGTGCTTTTTCTCTATTTCCATTTCATACAGGTTGGCCTGTGTATTGATTATACTTCTGGTCATATCCTCAATCTTATCCATCATTCTATTTATGTATATAGTAATCTGTCCTACTTCATTTCCTTCATTCACTTCATTCATCTTCAGTCTGTGCTTTAAATTCTTTTCTCCTACCTCTCCCAGGAATTCTAT